>NZ_JAQMTJ010000221.1:0-60224 GCF_028330815.1 Dolichospermum lemmermannii CS-548 | reverse complement strand
CCAATGACCAATGACCAATGACCAATGACCAATGACCAATGACCAATGACCAATGACTACTGACTAATAGAGAAAGAATTGCCACAGTTACAGGTGGATGTTGCTTGGGGATTATGAAAGCGAAAACCGCCACCTGTCAAATCTTCTGAATAATCTAGTGATAACCCAGTGATGTAATTTAGGCTTTGTGGGTCTATAACTACGCGAATATCATCCAACGCTAAAACCCGATCTTGAAATTGGACTGTGGTATCAAAAGCCAGATCGTAAAACCAATCAGCACAGCCTCCAGATTTCACTCGCAAGCGAAATAAGGTATCTGATGGTTGTTTGGATTTTAAGCGCCCGATTTCATTAATGGCTGCTGGACTCAAATGAATCATGGAATTTTCTTATTAGTCAGTGGTCAGTAGGGGCGAAGCATTTGCAAGATAAATTATCGGTCATTGCCAAAAATAGTTCTCCAAATGCTTCGCCCGTACAGTTGTCAGTGGTCAGTTGTAAAAGAATATTTCTCTCCCCCTGCTCCCCTGCCTACTTTTCCGAACGGGCATAATCATCTTGATAGCGAATAATATCATCTTCTCCGAGATATTCGCCATTTTGGACTTCAATCAAAATTAAGGGAATTACACCGGGATTTTCTAACCGATGAGTTGTACATTGGGGAACATAAGTAGATTGATTATTGCTTAGTAAAATTTCTTGATCACCACAAACTACCTTAGCTGTACCGGAAACAACAATCCAGTGTTCACTGCGGTGGTGGTGCATTTGTAAACTGAGGCGATGTCCGGGCTTGACTTCAATTCGCTTAATTTTATATCCACGCCCTTCTTCCAAGACTGTGAACGAACCCCACGGACGTAATTCACCAGCAGCAATACTTCTAGAATTAATTGTTGGTTGCAGAGTGAGAGTATTTGGGGCAGTTTCTGATAATTTAGCCATAGTTACCTCAATTGGAGACATAACAAACCTGTTTTTAGTGGGAACAGTTGATGGAAAAGGGGGCCAGATTTAGCCACTTTGATAAAGATAGCAAAACTCACCATTGACTGGTAAAGTCCCTTGCTTAAAGTAATATGTCCACACAAAGTCTTCATCAAAAAATAATCTCTTTTGTTGGTGGTCAGTTGTCAGTTGTCAGTGGTTAGTGGTCAGTTGTCAGTTGTTAAAAATTCTCTATTGCCTCTTTGGTGATATAAAAAGCCCAATCCCATTGTGAACACGGGCTGCTGTATTGGGGGAACGGTCAAGTAACTGACCGCCTAAATAAAGACTGGTAGAACTACCACCATCTAAATTTAAAGCATTGATACAACCCATTGTTTGCATTAATTTTGCTTGTTCCTCCAAGGTTGGACCACCACCACCAGCCCGATTATGTACAGCAGCAATCATCAGATTACCTCTGGAAGTAGTACAAATACTGCTACGAACTGCTTGACCTTTCATAAAAGCAGGGCTGAATGTTTCTGCTGGTCCGTCCAGGACTATTTGCCGATTTTGGACTAATAGGGGACCTGCACCCATAATGTGGGGGTAGCGACTAAATTCAGGTGTGGTGGTGTTGCTGGTAAGGGAAACTTTTGTCCCCATGGGTAATTGTGGTGTCTGATTGCGGAAGATGAGGAGATAACCATTTTGGGGAATGGGAATAGCAGTTATACCACTTTTATCACCTGCTAACTGATTAATTACTTGATTGTTTTCGACAACTACGATAATTTCATTATCAGCTAAAGGTGTATAAGTATTTCCCCATACTGGAGTATAACGAGCAATACCGCGTTGGACATAGCCAGTATTCAGTAAGGAAATGGGTAAACGTTGATTATTGTTGGTAATTAAGGTTTCTGTGAGGGTCAGCCGACCAAAATAAAATTGTCCGTTATTATTCCAAGCGATCGCTCCCCGGTTGAGAATTGGACCGGATATCCATTGATTATCTCGCCGAATTGCCCCTAAAGGTAATTTATTATTGCGGTTAAAATAACCACCATTAATTGCGGCTACTGCTAAGTAATTTTGAGCAGTTAGCAACAAAGGGGCAGTCCCAGTTAATGTTTGCGGATTAGTTAATATAGGCTTAATGCTTAATCCTATAGCACGAGGGTTAATATCTAGCCAAACCACAGGAAAGCGATCTGTTCCTAAAGTTACCAACTGCTGTCGCCATTGTAATCCCTGCGCCCAAGCAATAGTTTTTTCTACCATTGCATCAGGTTGAATATCAATAACTAAGCGATTTGGTTGGGGAATAGTGCTAACTTGTAGAGACTGACCAAAGGGAACGCTCAACCGGACAATTGTTTGATTATTCACCACTTCCACTTTTTGAATTATTGATGCGGGAATAGGCGGTGTAGTGGGTTGAGAGTTATAGCGTTGTATTAAAGCCGGATCAGCAGTACCATCTAGGGTGAGAGTCCATTCTCGATTGGGTGGTGTGGTAGATTTAGGGATAATCTCATCAGGATCTACTACTTTTTTAACTGGTAATTCTTGTCGAATTTGCCAAGGGGTCGCTATATCTAAATCGAGGACAACTCTATCTCCTTTTGGTTGTTTACCGAGACGGATATTTTTCAGTTGAGAAGGGGGAGTAGAAATTACTAAAGTGCTACCATTAGCTTGAATTTGCCATTTAGCTGTTTGGGCTAATTGAGTAATATCTAAATAGCGATATCCTTCGCTGAGATTAGTATTGAGAATGGGGGGATTTGTCAAGCCAGAAAACCACTGTACTGGTTGTTTGCCAGGATTACTACTATTGAGTAAATCTATCCCCATTAATTGCTTAACTGCGCCATCACTCAGATAAGTTTGTCCTTTAACGGTGGTTGCTGTTGGTTGTAACCATGCTCCTGGTAAGGTGCGTCCATTGAGAATAATTTGATTACCAGCACTAACGGCACTGGGAACGGGAGTTGGTAAACTAGGAGTATTTTCAGCAAATACCCTATAAGTAGCAGTCAAACACAGCGCTGTTGACAGTAGCGGTAACACAGAATTGAGTATTTTCAGAATCATAAAACCTCGCGGTAAGCGGGAAACTCAGTGGCTTGGCTCCCTGAGAGGGAAGGGACACGAGCGGTTTTAACCGCAGTGGTATTTTATGCTAAAATGAGATTGTGAGTAGGAATAACTATCTACGTGTTGAAACATCCTAGTATCGGAGAAATCCCGGCTCCCGTGAAACAACGGTTAGGTTTAAGTCCTAACGGCAGTAGGACGAGAAAGAGCGATTAATGGCAGGTTGTGGAGCGTACCGGATCTTGGCTGAGTGATGGCCTCTGAAAGCACCAAAATGATAAAAGTAGCTAGAAACCTAAGCTGGACTTAGAGTAACTAAGTAGGCGTTGTTTGACGAACGCAGCGAGAATTAGACTTTGGGTACTCCCTAATCTCAATCTGTCAGCAGAATCTCAGCAGCTAAAGCCTCTGAGAGTGTCAATGACTCGGTATTTGGGAACGTGATTATGCAAAACCCAGCGATTAGAAATCGCGGCTACGCAGGCAAAACCCACCTTCGTGGGTTAAAAACCTTGATTTTTCATTAGTCCACGTATCCCTTAGGAGACCGCAGGAATAGGTGGACTTCGTTTGTGTAGTAGCGAATTATATTCGCCATAAACTTTTCAAACATCCTCTAACGAAAATTTATCAGAAAATTTAAAAAATAATTATCTTTTTTAGAAATAACCGTGATAATATTTATTTTGGGTCTTTGTCTCTTGTTCAGAGTAGCAAACAATTATCGTGCTAAAAATACTAGCTAAAATTGTTTTAAATAATACAAATCACTTAGAGACTGCCATGATACTGTTAGGGGTTAAAGGTGAAATTCGCACACCCTATCCTCATCTCTAAAATTTTGGATTTTGGGGTTTGAATCTAAAATCTAAAGTTCCTGTGGTTGCCAAGGAATAAACAGCCAAAATACAGGAAAAAACAGATATATTTTAGGAATTGTCAAATGGGCATATAGTGAAAATAGACTAATTTTGGTGAACTATCAGTATCAGCCAAGAATAGGAATAAGCAAGTATGGTGTAAGCCATCAGCAAAAAAACTGCAAACTTCAAAACGATTGAATTTACAGGTTCTTCTGGATTAAGGTAGTTTTTTAACAGTGCATAAACAAATAAAAAATAAATAGGCATTGGTAGCACAGCTTTGACTAAATGTCAAGCTAAAATTGTTATCCCTAAACTTTGGTAATTATGTATTTTTTATCCAGTGCCAAAACTGAGAAAATTTCCCTCTAAGCAGTAATAACAACATCTGTACCTCAACATTTCAGGAATAGAGTATGAATCATCAACCATCAAATCAGGGTCAGCAAATTACAGTGTCAGATACTAATTTTCCAGATACATATCCAGGACAAAAGTGGCTAGTAGAAGAAAGGGATGCTTGTGGAGTCGGGTTTATTACCCATCGTCAAAATATTGCCAGTCATGAAATTCTGGCTAAAGCCTTAACTGCTTTAACTTGCTTAGAACATAGAGGTGGTTGTAGTGCTGACCAAGATTCTGGTGATGGTGCGGGGATATTAACAGCGATTCCTTGGGAATTATTAGCACAGGAAAATAGTAATGCAATTGATTTTTCTCATCTGAGTAATATGGCTGTGGGGATGATATTTTTTCCCCAAGACGCAACAGCCGCCAAAGCTGCTAAAACTGCATTTGAGCAAATCGCAGCAGAAGAAAAATTAAATATACTGGGCTGGCGAGTAGTTCCAGTGTGTCCAGAAGTATTAGGGGTGCAAGCTAAAGAAAATCAACCCCAAATAGAACAGGTGATCATTTATTGTGCTGATAAAAGCGGTGATGAACTAGAAAGAGAATTGTATATTGCCAGTAAACGCATTATGCAAGCGGGAAGAAGAATTTCTGAGGATTTCTACATCTGTTCCTTGTCTAGCCGGACAATTGTTTATAAAGGCATGGTGCGTTCCGCTGTCTTGGGGGATTTTTACGAAGATCTCAAAAATCCGGCTTTTAAAGTGGCATTTGCGGTATATCATCGCCGATTTAGTACCAATACCATGCCTAAATGGCCTTTAGCCCAACCCATGCGGCTATTAGGTCACAATGGAGAAATTAATACCCTATTGGGGAATATTAATTGGATGATGGCACGGGAAGCTACCCTTAGTCATCCGATTTGGGAAGATAGGTTTGACGAACTCAAGCCATTGGTAAACGTTAATAATAGCGATTCCGCTACTTTAGACAATGTACTAGAGTTATTGGTGCGTTCGGGACGCAGCCCCTTAGAAGGGTTAATGATGATGGTTCCTGAAGCTTATAAAAATCAACCTTCCTTGGCTGAATATCCCGAAATTGTGGATTTTTATGAATATTATAGCGGGTTGCAAGAATCATGGGATGGACCTGCACTGTTAGTATTTAGCGATGGTAAAAAAGTTGGGGCGACATTAGACCGCAATGGTTTAAGACCTGCACGTTATGTCATTACCAAAGATGATTATATCGTTGTTGCCTCCGAAGCTGGAGTTGTAGATTTCCCGGAAGAGAATATTCTCGAAAAAGGTAGACTTGGACCTGGACAAATGATTGCGGTGGATTTAAATACCCAGGAAATTCTCAAGAACTGGGAAATTAAACAACGCATTGCTAAACAGCATCCCTATGGGGAATGGTTGCAACAGCATCGCCAAGAATTGAGTAAATTAGTGAAGGGTCAGTCTGTAGTTAATGGCAATGGTAACGGTAATGGTAATGGGCATTTGTCAACGAACAACGAACAACTGACCACTGACAAAATTGATCCCCAAGTCTTATTACAACAGCAAATTGCCTTTGGCTACACCATAGAAGATGTGGAAATGGTGATTCACCCCATGGCCAGCACTGGTGCGGAAGCAACTTTCTGTATGGGAGATGATATTCCTTTAGCGGTATTGTCAGAAAAATCCCATTTGCTGTATGACTATTTTAAACAGCGATTTGCTCAAGTTACCAATCCAGCAATTGACCCTTTACGGGAAAAGTTGGTGATGTCTCTGACGGTGGAATTGGGTGAAAAGGGGAATTTATTAGAACCCAAGCCAGAATACGCCCGCAGACTCAAGTTGGAGTCTCCTGTACTGACTCAAACAGAGTTGGAAGCTATTAAGTTGTCAGGATTTGCAACGGCTGAATTGTCAACTTTATTCCCCATAGCCACAGGCCCAAATGGTTTAAAAACGGCTGTGGAATCTTTGCAAAAACAAGCTGCGGAATCGGTGCGGGCTGGTGCGAAGATTCTGATATTAAGCGATGCCTTCGGCGGGCAGAGCCAACGCATAGGTACAGGCTTGGCTGCTGAATATACCTATATTCCCCCTCTATTAGCCATTGGTGCGGTTCATCACCACTTAATCCGTGAAGGGTTACGGATGAAAACATCCTTAATTGTAGATACAGCCCAATGTTGGAGTACCCATCATTTTGCTTGTTTGTTGGGTTATGGTGCTGGTGCGGTTTGTCCCTATATGGCTTTAGATACTGTAACTGCTTGGTGGGCTGAACCCAAAACCCAACAGTTTATGCAGAGGGGCAAAATTGCCACTTTGACTTTAAACCAAGCCATTGAAAATTATCGCAAAGCTATAGAATCGGGTTTGCTGAAAATCCTTTCTAAGATGGGAATTTCCCTACTTTCCAGTTATCAAGCAGCGCAAATATTTGAAGCTATTGGGATTGGTGGTGATTTGTTGGCTTTGGGTTTCCGAGGAACAACTTCCCGCATTGGTGGTTTAAGTGTGAGTGAGTTGGCACAAGAGGTGCTATCTTTCCACAGTAAGGCTTTCCCAGAATTGACGGCGAAGAAGTTGGAAAACTTAGGTTTTGTGCAATACCGTCCCGGTGGTGAATACCACATGAATAGCCCAGAATTAGCGAAGTCGCTGCATAAGGCTGTCAATGGTAAGCAGTATGACCATTATGAGGTTTATAAACAACATCTGCAAAATCGTCCGGTGACGGCGTTGCGTGATTTGCTAGACTTCCACAGCGAGCGCTCATCAATTCCAATAGAAGAGGTAGAGTCAGTTAGTAATATTGTTAAACGTTTCTGTACCGGGGGAATGTCTTTAGGGGCGTTATCACGAGAGGCACATGAAACTTTAGCGATCGCTATGAATCGCATTGGTGGTAAATCTAATTCTGGTGAAGGTGGAGAAGATCCGGTTCGTTACAATGTTTTAAATGATGTGGATAGGGCTGGTAAATCTGCGACGCTTCCTCATCTCAATGGATTAAAAAATGGTGACACGGCTGCAAGTGCCATTAGACAAATTGCATCGGGACGGTTCGGCGTTACTCCCCAATACTTAGCTACAGCCCAACAATTAGAAATCAAAATTGCCCAAGGTGCAAAACCAGGAGAAGGTGGACAGTTACCAGGACCCAAGGTAAGCCCCTATATTGCCATGTTGCGCCGTTCTAAGCCCGGTGTAACTTTGATTTCTCCACCACCACACCATGATATTTATTCCATTGAAGACTTAGCCCAGTTGATTTTTGACTTGCACCAAATTAACCCGAAAGCCCAAGTTTCGGTGAAATTGGTCGCAGAAATTGGAATTGGCACAATTGCGGCAGGTGTGGCTAAAGCTAACGCCGATATTATCCAAATTTCGGGTCATGATGGTGGTACTGGTGCATCACCGCTTTCTTCGATTAAACACGCAGGTAGTCCCTGGGAACTGGGTTTAACAGAAGTACATCGGGTCTTGATGGAAAATAGGTTGCGCGATCGCGTCATCTTGCGTGTAGATGGTGGTCTGAAAAGCGGCTGGGATGTCCTGATTGGGGCGTTAATGGGGGCGGAGGAGTTTGGGTTTGGTTCGATAGCCATGATTGCGGAAGGCTGCATTATGGCGCGGATTTGCCATACTAATAATTGTCCTGTGGGGATAGCTTCTCAGAAGGAAGAATTGCGGAAACGGTTTACCGGCATTCCTGAACACGTTGTCAACTTCTTCTACTTCATTGCGGAAGAGGTGCGGAGTCTGTTGGCTAAATTGGGATATCGTTCTTTATCAGAAGTAATTGGCCGCGCTGATTTGTTAACGGTGCGTTCTGAAGTCAAACTGAATAAAACCCAAGCTTTGAATTTGGATTGTTTAACTAAACTACCAGACACAAAAACTAATCGTAGTTGGTTAGTACATGAAGAAGTTCACAGTAATGGACCAGTGTTGGATGATCAGTTACTAGCAGATGCAGATATTCAAACGGCAATTAAGAGAAATGGCACAGTTAGTAAAACCGTTACCGTCGTCAATACCGATAGAACCGTCGGTACAAGGTTAACTGGAGCGATCGCATCTCGACATGGTGACAACGGCTTTACAGGGCAAATAAACCTGAATTTCCACGGTAGTGTGGGGCAAAGCTTCGGCGCATTTAACCTCGATGGTGTGATTCTCAACCTGGTAGGGGAAGCTAACGACTATGTAGGGAAGGGAATGAACGGTGGGGAAATTATTATTCAGCCCCCAGCAAATGCCACTTATGACCCAGCAGAAAACGTGATTGTGGGGAATACCTGCCTTTATGGGGCGACTGGTGGGGTGTTATTTGCCAATGGTTTAGCTGGAGAACGGTTTGCGGTGCGGAACTCTAAAGGTACAGCCGTGATTGAAGGGGCTGGTGATCATTGCTGCGAGTATATGACTGGTGGTGTGATTGTTGTTCTGGGTAAGGTTGGCCGCAACGTGGGTGCAGGAATGACCGGCGGATTAGCTTATTTCTTGGATGAAACTGGTAATTTCCCTGATTTAGTTAATCATGCCATTGTCAAGGTGCAACGAGTTGTGAGCGATGTGGGCAGACAACAATTGTATGATCTCATTAAAACTCACGAGCGTCGCACTGGTTCACCTAAAGCCCAGGAAATTATCGCCAATTGGGCAGAATATTTACCTAAGTTCTGGCAATTAGTACCACCTTCTGAAGCTGATAGTCCCGAAGCAAAAACTGAGGAAAAACAGTTAAGTTCTGTGTAATTTGTCTGAATCAGGATTTACAGGATTTACAGGATTTAATGAAATACTTTGTTTGTATTCATTCTGTTTATTCTTTAATCTTTTTTGTCTGAATCAGGATTTACAGGATTTAAGGATTTACAGGATTTAATTAAATACTTTGTTTGTATTTATCCTGTTCATCCTTTAATCTTTTTTGTCTGAATCAGGATTTACAGGATTTAAGGATTTACAGGATTTAATGAAATACTTTGTTTGTATTCATTCTGTTTATCCTTTAATCTTTTTTGTCTGAATCAGGATTTACAGGATTTAAGGATTTACAGGATTTAATTAAATACTTTGTTTGTATTTATCCTGTTAATCCTTTAATCCTGGTTATCCTGATTCAGACATTTTTCTTTTCTGTATTTATCCTGTTAATCCTTTAATCCTGGTTATCCTGATATGGCTTGCGCCACGCTACGCTATCAGACATTTTTCTTGTTTGTATTTATCCTGTTCATCCTTTAATCGGTGGTTATCCTGATTCAGACATTATTTATTTAAGGTTTCTTGGGTTTTTGAGGTTTTTGAGATTTTGTTTTATTCTGGGCAACTAACTGTGGATATTGATCTTGCATTTCTAACAGTTCGGGAACAGTGACAAATTCATAACCCTGTTTACGGAACTTGCTAATGATTTCAGGTAAGGCTGTGACAGTATGAGAACGATCACCACCACCATCGTGCATTAACACAATTCCACCAGGTTTAGCTTCCCTAAATATATTGTTAATTAATCTTGGTATACCAGGACGAGCATAGTCCATGGAATCAGCAGACCACATAATAATGGCATATTTATTACTTTTGGCGTAAGCTGCCACCCCATTACTCATAATCCCTCCTGGTGGCCGGAACAGGCTGGTTTTCACCCCTGTAGTTTGATAAATGATGTCTCCTGTATTAGCAACTTCGTAAGCCGCTGCCTGGGCATTCATGTGATGATACCAATGATGCCAGGTATGGTTAGCGATAATATGACCTTCTGCAACTACCCGTTTTGTTAAGTCAGGATAAGTTTTGACATTTTGGCCAACAACAAAGAATGTGCCTTTGATCTTATTTTTTTTGAGAATATCTAATACTTTTGCCGTACTATTAGGCCAAGGTCCATCATCAAACGTTAAGGCAATAACTTTTTTTCCTGGAGGAAGTTTAGCTTCGCTAATCACAATCCCTTGGAAGTTAGATGGTACATCAGTAGCAAACCCTTTGGCTTGTGCTTCTTGTTGCCAACTGGTGAGCATTTCTGTTTTAAATTCCTCTAACCGCTGCTGAGTTTTGACATTAGCAGCAATATCTTTATTTTTAACAATGACGTTTTGGTTTTGAGCATCAGAGATTTTCGCTTTGAATAGAATCATCAAAGCAATGCTTAAAGTACCAGTTAGTCCAATTAATCCAATTAATATTCCCTGCGTTCCCAAAAATGACTTATTATTTTCCACAGTGTAACTCCTTCAAGGGGTGAGCAACCAATGATGGTAGTGATGGCTCTGACGGTAGGTTATAACACATTTTTCTAAAAATTGAGGATGTATTTAGGTATTCACGTATATTGTGTCGCTTGGACTCATGATTTACTATTAAAGAAAAAGTTATTTTTTCCTCAATGCCATGAGTAGTTAGATGATAATTAACTGAATATAGTTTCTCACTTGTGAATGATATTTGGTAGTTACGTTAGCTACTATTCTAGCCTTGAACAGATATATTCTATCACCGATTGATGACTTTTCAATGTTAGTTTATTTTGTCTTGAGTTTATTTTTTCCAAACTACTAATATCACCCCAGTGACAATCAAACCTAATCCAAAAACACGGGTTAAAGAAATAGGTTCTTTTAAAATAAAGTAACCCAGGAATACAGAAAATATATAACCAACTGATACGGCTGGTGCAGCAACACTCAGATTGACTCTGGTTAGTAGTAAGATATAGGCTACTGCACCAATACCATAACAGGTTAATCCTAATAAAAGTTCCGGGATGGTGATCATGTTGAGAATGAGACTAATAATATTCCCTCCATGCACTTTACCTAATTTGATTGCTCCCATTTTTAAAGAAAATTGTCCTGCTACACTGATGAGGACGGAGATTAACAGTAAAATAAATTCTGGTATTGACACTGAATATTACCTTAACTTTATTGATTGAATATTATGCTTTGGTGCAATACCTTTGCCTCAAAATCAAACCAGATTTTTATATTTCAGGTTTTTGTAAACCCTCCAGTTTCTTTTAATGTATAAAGAGGACGACCTTTTACTTCTTCGTATATTCGGCCAATGTATTCACCTAAAATCCCAATACAAATTAATTGAACTGAACCTAAGAAAAACATGGAAATTGTAATTAATGTGTAACCAATTAAGTGAGATACTGGGGCAAAGATTCGCCAATAAAGCACTAATATTATCATAATCATAGCGATCGCAGCGGAGATAATCCCTAAGTAGGTTGCTAGTCGTAAAGGAACTGTGGAAAAAGAGATAATACCATCAATTGCTAAAGATAAAGATTTACCAAAAGTATATTTTACATCTCCTGCAAAGCGAGGGTTTCTTTCAAAAAGTACAGAGGTTTGTCGAAAACCTACCCAAGCACGTAAACCGCGAATGTAGCGATTGCGTTCAGGCATAGAATTCAATATATCTACTACTTGTCTATCCATTAAGCAAAAATCTCCTGTATCCACAGGAATATCAACTTTAGCCAAGCGTCGAAGAATGCGATAAAAAAGATATGCTGTCAAGCGTTTTAGTCGGCTTTCTTGTTGACGAGATATTCTTTGAGCATATACTACTTGGTATTCTTGATGCCATTTTTCGATCATTGTTAAAATTAGTTCTGGTGGATCTTGGAGATCGGCATCCATAACAATGATACATTTGCCTTGGACAAAGTTCAAACCAGCGGTAACGGCGATTTGATGCCCAAAATTTCGGGCTAGACTGAGGTAATGGACTCGATTATCACGATGATGTAATTCGCGCATCATCTTTAAAGAGCGATCGCGGCTACCATCATCAATTAAAATTAATTCTACATCACCGTCTAACTGTTCCATGACATGATGTAACCTACGATACATCTCAGTGATATTTTCTTCTTCGTTATAAATGGGGATAACTAGGGAGTAGATAGGCTGATTCATCATCATAATTAATAATTAAGTTTATTTAACATTTAATAATAATGCGTTCATTCTCACAAAAAGAATACTTTTTCGGCTTACTTTTGGCATCTTTAATTTTATGGTTGATAGGTTTGGGTAATTTACCTTTACGAGATTGGGATGAAGGCACTTATGCTATAGTCGCTAGAGAAATTTACCGCACGGGTAACTGGCTTTATCCTACTATACAAGGAGATCCTTTTTTATTAAAACCACCTTTAATGCAATGGTTAATTGCTATTTGCTATCACATAGGAGGAGTGCAAGAATTTACTACTAGATTTCCGGGAGCATTTTTAACAGCTTTAGGAGTTCCTTTACTTTACTTAATTGGACGTTTAGCTTTTAGAGAAAATTTACCAGCTTTATTTTCGGCTTTGGTTTATTTAACATTATTGCCTGTGGTCCGTCATGGGAGACTGGCAATGTTAGATGGGATGACTATTTCCTTTTTCTTATTATTATTATTTTGTGTTCTCAAAGCGCGTCATGATAAAAAATATGCTCTTGGTATCGGGTTTTGTTTGGGTTTAATTACTCTCACAAAGGGAATGTTGGTGGTAGTTTTGGCAGGAATAGCAGGTTTATTTATTCTTGCTAATAAACAATTAGCATTATTAAAAAATCCATTTCTATGGATAGGAATGCTGTTAGGGAATTTCCCTGCTATTGCTTGGTATTTTGCCCAATGGCAACATTATGGCAATATTTTCTTAGAAGTGCATTTTCAATCTCAAGCTTTTGATAGACTGGGAAAAGCTGTGGAAGGGAATACTGGTCCGGTTTGGTATTATTTACTTGAAGTCATAAAATATGGTTTTCCCTGGTTATTGTTTTTGCCAGGAGGTTTATATTTAAGTTGGAAAAACCGTGATACTGCTTGGGGTTGTTTAACTCTGATTGGCACAATTGTTTATTTTGCCATAGTTTCTTTAATGGGGACGAAATTACCTTGGTATATTATGCCAGTTTATCCATTTTTAGCTTTAGCAATTGGGGCTAATTTAAGTTATATTTGGCAGGGTGGGAAGTTTAGAAGTAAGTTTTTGACGGGATTTTTCGGATTTTTAATTATTGTTGGTTTAGCGGGTTGTGTTTATTTTATTATGTTTGATAAGCAGCCATTGTTAATTGTTATGAGTATTATTTTAGCAATAACCATGGTAATAACATCATGGTTAATTAATCAGCATAATCGGCAATTTATTTCTGTTTTATTGACGGGAATGTATTTAGTTTTAGCACTATTGATGAGTTCTCAATCATGGATTTGGGAGTTAAATGAAAAATTTCCTGTTGTCCCAGTGGCAACATTAATTAAGGATAATGTGCCACCAGGAACACAGATTTATACTTCTTTTCCTGATAGTCGTCCTAGTTTAGATTTTTATAGTGATTGTAAGGTTATTCCTGCATCTATTGCCGATTTACAAGATAAGTTTGTTCATAAATCTTATTTGTTGGTGGATAATGAGAATTTGCAGAAAATGAATTTAAAGCAGAGTAAAATCATAGGAGAAGCCAATGGTTTTAACTTGATTGCTACGAATTAATTTTACCAAGCAGCCATATTTTTTACTGCTTTGTAAATAAATAAACTTTGGTTTCACCATTAATTAAAATAAGTTTTTAGTTGATACTCTAAGCCACCCAAAGATCCCGCGCAAAACGCACGGAGAAGTGTCCTAACAAGATGGCAAAAAAGTACATAATTGGGTATCCCCAACGAGGATAACGCTCAAGTAATAAACCAAATGCTATTGACAGCGATATAATACCATAAGCGTAGCGTTCCGCAGATGCTGTAATCCCCGTATTTAAAATTAATGCCAAGGAAGAAAACCCATAAACAACCGTAACCAGGGGAATTTTATTCCGTGATAACCATAGTAAATAAATCCCACCAAAAACCAGTATTATTTTAAATATTTCATCACCAGTTAATAACCAAAGCAATAGCCATAAAAAATATAATCCATAACGGAATTTCCTATTACCTAGTTTCAGGCGAAAGTGCCATAACAAACAGCCACAAATAATAATTATTAAGAATAACAATGGATGTAAAGGCTCTTTAATATAGCCAAACTCCCAATTAGTAAAACCTACCGTAATTTGCATTAGCATTTTCCACCAACCCTGCAAAGCAAAACCTGTTGCATCACCACGCCATGCTTTTTGTGCATGAATGAAAGCTAAAGCATCACCAAATTTAAGTTGACAATAAAGACTATAAAGAATAATACCTAAACCAGTAGTTAAACTGGCAATATAGGCTTTTATGTCTCTATTCTCTTTCCAAGAAACAAACAGAAAAGCTGGTATTAGTGCCACTCCTGGTACTCGTGTGGCAGTAGATAATACACCCCAAAAAGCTGCCCAAATATATTGTTTTTTTTCAAAAGCTCTTAATGCGGCTATGGTACACAATAAAAATAGCCCTTCAGTGTAAATTACGGTTCCATAGAGGGAATAAGGACACCATGCTAAGGTCGCTGTTGCCCATCTGGCTGGTTTTTGACCATAAAGTTCCTCTACCCAAAAATAAAGTACAATTAAGGCTGATAAAAATGCTATGTTGTTCACCAAAGTGCTGGCAACTTTAAAAGGTAAACCAATAGTCATTACCGCACGAGTTAATAATGGAAATAAAGGAAAAAATGCTACTGTATGAATTTGCTTGACATCACTAGAAAAATCATAACCAGAAGTCACAATTTTCTCATACCAATAACTATCCCATGCGTGTAAAACATCCCAACTAAATGTGACAGCTATACCATTTTCTGGGACTGGAATTAAAGGGGCAATTATTAACATAGCAACTAATATTAGAAGTCTGCTAGATAGCCACATTGCAATGGGAAACTTATAATTTTTTCTCATAATGATTATTTGGAAACAGAATATAAATAATATTGCTCATCATAATTAAAGCCTTTTTTAAATTCCTTAATAGGAGAAATCTTTAATTCAGGATGATTAATTTTTAATGGGCTGTTTAAAATCAAAAGGATAGGTTTTGATTGTTTTTTAATAATTTGGCTAAGTTGGCTTAAAATTTCCCCATGATCAACTTCTTGACGTTGAGTAGTAAATAAGACAAAACTACTTATCTTTTGTATTTCTGGATAATAAATCTTGCGATTAATATAACCAGAAATGGGGGACATTGTATAATCTCTACTACCGACAATAGAAATATCATTTAAATTATCTTTATATTGCTCTTTAATATATACAGATGTTTCCTTACTAGATGAAAAAGGAATAATCATGTCTCTACTAAAAGCAAATATTCCTCCTGCCATTTGCACATATAAAATGAACATAATCACAGGTAAATAATAAGGTTTTGTCCATTTAATAGCTTGGATAATATGAGTTTTCAAACTGCGGTGAAATAATTGTAAAAATAAAGATGTTTTAGAATAATAACTAGAAAGCCAAAGGCATACAATCAGTAAAATGTATAAATGTCCATAATGACGTGGAGCGCCTATAAATTTAATGTATGTGAAAACAAGAATTTCAATTGTTCCAAAGCAGTATAGAAAAAGAATAATCGGTTTTTTGATAAATGATATTGTAAAAAATCCGAAAAATGCTAATGAAATAATGGAAAAGAAAAATAGGCTTAATTGTTGAGATTCACCTGGAACTAGAATCATAATATAACTATTCCAGATTCTGGCTAAAGTTTTAGTCAAGTGGTTAAAATCAAAGTTTAATGTAACTCCTGATAAACCTCCAGCTAAGTTACTATCTTGAGGAGGAATCAGTTGAATCAAGGAGATAGTAATTCCAGCTAAAACAATTAAACTACTTAAAATAATATCATATTTCTTAGCTAAAAGGTTTTGATTTAAAGGTGTTTGTAAAATGTACTCTAATGCGAGAGTTATGCTGAATGCAAAAGCTAATAATAAACAATAAGCGTTTGAATTAGCCATTAAAAATAAAATTATTGCAAGTTTAAGATAACTCTGTTTTCGGGTAGGATAGATAGTACAGAATAAAAAACATAATAATAACCCAATTGCATAATTTCTACTAATTAATAAATATTCATAAAAAGGAATATATCCCAAACAAAATAACAACTTTTGTGAATAATTAAATGGTGAATATCGGGTAAATAAATAAACAGATGCTGTAGCTAAACATAGATGAAATATTTGCATAATCACAGGGTTACTTGTGATTTGTTTTAAAATACTTAAACAAATATACCAAACAAAAGGATGTCCTTCATAATGAATGTTATGAAATAATTCAGATAATGATTGACTATCTCTAACAATAAGCCAAACATTTAATTCATCACGCCACATAGCATGATTAAGAATAGCAGGTAAGCCAATTAGAAAAAATAAAGTAGTGAAAATATTACTAAAAAAAATGCTGTTTTGAGTGAGTTTTTCCCAATAAAAATTTATATTTCTGAATAAACCTATAGTCATTATTTTTCTTTCCATATAACTTGATAATTTAATTTTTACGTATTATCTTACTAACCTAGTAAAATTTACCATACTTTGGTTGAATCTCTCATGCAACAGATGAAAAGTATTAGAAACTTAATAGATAAAAACTTAATCAATAATTATTACTGATATGTTAAACTAACAAACATCGCTTTCTGATCAAAAATATGCAATTAATAGCAAAGCAATATTACACCCCAGAAGAATATCTGGAACTAGAAGCAACTGCTGACTACAAAAGCGAATACATTGACGGACAAATCACTGCTATGGCTGGTGCATCTATAAATCATAACCGGATTACAGGTAATTTTTCTGCTGCACTAAATTTTGCCTTTAAACAACAAGGCAAATATGAGGTTTTCAACAGTGATATGCGTCTATGGATACCCCAAAGATTAATATACATTTATCCAGATGTGATTATTATTGCAGATGAGCCAGAATTTTTCAATAATCGCACAGATACAATTACAAATCCCCAGGTAATTATAGAAGTATTATCTAAATCTACCAAAAGTTATGACAGAGAAGATAAATTTGCAGCTTACAGGACAATTCCCACTTTTCAAGAATATCTGTTAATTGATCAAAACCGAATTCATGGAGAACAATTTTCCAAAACTGGGAAAAAAAGATGGAATTTGCGTGAGTATGATGAAGAAGATGAAAACATATCTTTGGAAACGGTATCTTTTGAGATTTCCTTACAAGATTTATATAATAAAGTTAAATTTCCTCATATAAAATCCGCAGTCGAAAATTCTACATCCTGATATTCTCCACTTTAAATATTTCCTCCTATCCTACCCAAATTTCTTGAGCAAAACCTATTGCCAATTTACCAAGTAAGGTGATAAACAAACCCATAACTAAATAAGCTTGACGCGGATAACGAGATAAGCAGATACCAATAGCTGCACTCAGAGGAACGATTCCATAACCAAGACGACTTAAAGAAATTGTGCCACCAGAGGCTAAAAGTAAACCAATACCACAAAAACCATAAACTACCATAACTGGAGTTAGTTGCTGACGGAAATACCATAAAAGGTAGGTACTACCTAATATCATAGATACATTCAGTAAATTATTTATTAATCCCTGATCGGCAATTATTAATGATAATATGATTATCGCATAACCAGCATAGAATATCAATGGATTAAAATATTTTCGCCAATAGAATAAACAAGAAGAACTAATTACAATTAAACCAAAAAATAGCGGATACCAAAAGTCTTTAATCCCGCCTTCATCATTCTCAACCCAACCAAAATACCAATTGTTGCCAAAGGGAATTTGCATAAACATATTTAACCAACCTTCCCAATCAAAACCTAAGGAAGGCCGCCATCCTTTTTGTGCAGCAATAAAGGCTAAAAAATCATTAAAATTCAATTTACAATAGACACTAAATATTAACAACCCTGTGGCAGATAATAAACCTGCAATATAGGCAGTTAATGGTTTATTTTGTTTCCAAGCAGTAATTAAAAATGTGGGAATTAATGCCATACCTGTGGGACGTGTTGCTGTGGCCATTGCCCCACAAATTGCTGTCCAAACATATTGTTTTTTATCAAAGGCACGTAAAGCAATTGTACTCAATAACAAATACAATCCTTCTGTATAAATTACCCCTGTAAATAGAGACATAGGACAGTAAGCCATGACAGAAATTGTCCAATGGGCTGCGCTGATACCACATTGTTTTTTCACCCAAGAATATAAAAAATAAAGTGTTCCTAGAAATGCTAAATTATTGATAATTAATCCAGCTAATTCAAAAGGAAACCCGAATTTCATGAAGATAAAAATGCTGACAGGAAATAGGGGGAAAAATGCCAAATTATGTTGCTTGCCATCATCAATAAATTCGTACCCTTCAGTGGAAATTGCTCGATAATGGACACTATCCCAAGCATCAAAAATTTCCCAGCCAAAATGAGGCGTAATCCCATCTTGTAATGCTGGTAAATTGGGGGCAATCAATAACATAGCAGTCCCAATAAATATGCGACTCACAAGCCACATAGACGCAGGAAATAAGAAATCATCTGTCCAGATAAATTTGGTGATGGCTGCGACGAGCGTAGATATCGCCATTTGCGCTTTAACCATAGGCTTATGCTTTTTTCTGACTTTGAGATAATGACAATGTTAGTTTTAACTGTTTTGCTTACATCCCCACCCTCAATGTACTGATATCGTGGGGATGTAAGCAAGTCAAAAACGAAACGTCTGGATAATTAATTTTCAACACGTTGAAAGAAATTATTTGGACAGTTGAGTTTTTGACAACTATATTTTATTTATGCCAAATTATCAATGTATTTCTCGACAAAGTCAGCAACTATTTGTCTGTATTGAGAATATCAGTGATGGAATTAGATAATAGCAGTATACTATAGATAAACCAAGGGGGTGATTGATGATGGCATTACGGAGAGCAACTTTCCGACTATATCCAAATAAACAAGTCAGTGAAATGTTGCACTACCACCGCCAACTTCACAAAGATTTGGACAACGCTGCTGTATCCAACTGCATTACTTCATCTAAAAAGTTTGGTAAATCTGTTTCTTACTTTGAGCAACAGAACTAAATGGGTCAGAAACAGGTAAAACCATCTCAAACTTGTCCAAAATGTGGGCATCAAGAAAAGAAGAGTTTAGCCGCAAGAACCCATGTTTGCCCAGGACTATTTCATTCTTATTTAACCCGCCTCCGAATGAATTCTGATAGCTTGCGTGGCGAAGCCATGTTTAATAGCAAAAGTCGTCTCAAGACGACTAAAGGAAAGTTTATAGTGAATGTGGGCTATAATAGGATGTAAAATATAAAGTCTTTTCGCCCGAATCTCACAAAAAATAAAATAATATGTATAGGAATAATATTTGAGTCCTGAAATTATTTGCGTAGGTAGGTAAGATGCAAAAGGCATGAGGTAAAAGGATTCTAGGCGATTCAGGTGTACCGGGTGTTTTTCAAAAATCAAATATGAGTCCTATATAAGCATTATATGAAATATTGCAAACATAATATAAAACTGTTACCTTTTGTCCCAGAACCAAAATACGTTGTTTTTACAGATTTTGATGAAACTTATCTTGCTCATCAAAATAGAGAGGATTATAAAAATGATCTCAAAGAACTTGAGGAGTATTTATTAAATGAAACATATCAGAAACAAATCTTTTTTGGTTGGGTTACTGGTAGTAGTTTAACTTCAGTTTTTGATAAAATAAATAAATGTGGTTTGACATTATTACCTCATTTTATTGCTAGTAGTTTAGGGACTGAACTAATCTACTTCAATCAAAACCAATACGCTGAAAAAGATAAAATATGGGAAAACAATCTCATGAAAACTGGATTCTCTGAGAATTTAGTTAATAACTTAGTTAGTTTTTTAAAATTAGATAATATACATTTGACACCACAACCTCAAATAGCAGATTGTCCTTTTTTAAAAAATTACTATTACCATCAACAAAATGATCTAATTGATAATCAGGCAATTTTGAAGATAAAAGAGTTAGTGAAAAAAGCTGGTATTCAAGTAAATATTAGTCAAGCAAATCCTTTATCTGGAGATCCAAACAATTGCTATGATGTTGATTTTATCCCATCAGGGACAGGTAAAAAACATATAGTTAATTTTATTTTACAGCAGACAAATGTAAGCTATCAAAACTCCATAGCTTTTGGGGAAAGTGGTAATGATATTGAAATGCTGCAAACTGTTAGACATGGTTATTTAGTTGGAAATGCAACCAGCGAAGCTAGGAAATTACATTTTCAAATAGCAGAAAATGAATATGCTAAAGGAATATTATCTGTATTAAAAACACTTATTAAATAATCAAGAGTCATGGGTCAGAATGTTTGATATATTACATCCCACATTCCGCAATTATGAAACGCCATATTTTTGGTATTTTTTGTGTAATCCTGAAAAAGCTGAATTGTTTATAACTCAATCAGTCTTAATCATATTTACATAAGAGTAAAGCCACCGTTAATACATAAATATTGCCCTGTAACAAATCTGGACTCATGACTGGCGAAATAAAGCACTGCTTCAGTAATATCCTGTGGAGTACCCCATTGCTGCATGGGAATTCTGACTTGGTAAGCGTCTTTTTTTTCTTGAGGAACGTTTTCATGGCGTTCTACGGGTATCCAACCGGGAGCAACTGCATTAACTGTAATACCAAAAGGCGCTAATTCGGTGGCCATGCTGCGTGTAAATCCCAGTTGTCCATTTTTGGCAGTAACGTAAGCACTGAAGTTATTAACTGAGCGGAAACAAACGTCACTACTAATATTAATAATTCGTCCCCATTGTTTTTGTTTCATGGAGGGTAAACAAATACGAGTTAATAAGTAGGGACTTTTGATAAAAAAATCCAGCATGGTTTGGAAATCTTGCCAGGTGTATTCCTCAAAGGGGATCTGGGGTTGGTTTCCTGTGGCATTTAACACCAAAATATCTACTGCACCCAGTTGAGAGGCGATCGCTTCATAAATTGCTGCTACATCTTCTTCTTGGGTAACATCCCCACGAACCAAAATAGCTTGGCAACCTTGTTGTTCAAGTTCAGCTAAAGCCTGTTTAGCCCGTGATTCGTTATTGCTGTAATTGATTGCTACCTTAGCACCTGCTTGTCCCAATTTGAGAGCGATCGCTTTCCCTAAACCAGCAGAACTTCCTGTAACTAAGGCCACATGACCATCTAAAGAAAATGACATTTAATTGCTAACCCCTGATGAAAATAATGAAATAAACTTAGACAACGGCAAATTTTTGTAATACTTGAGACAAGTTATTTAAACTCTCTTTCGTTCCCTGCTCAACATCTGATGTTTCTTCATATTCAACCACCCAATATCCCTGATAACCTGCATTTAATAGTTCTTTAATAATCGGTTCCCAGACAATTTCTCCCTCTCCAAAAGCACAGAATTGAGGACTACCATTAACCCATTGCACATCTTTCCAATGACTATAATTTACCCAAGGAAGAATATAGCGGAGTGCCATCAAAGGATCAGTTCCCTGATTCAAAAAATTAGCGGGATCATAGTTAATACCAACAGCAGGACTTTTAATACCTTCCATCATTCTGGCCACTCTTTGTCCGGTTGCAGTTGGTCCACCATGATTTTCAATCGTTATTTGAATTCCTCGTTCTTCGGCGTAGTCACCGATTTTATTAAAAGCATAATGCAACAGAGGAAAAACATCTGGGAGAATATAATCATTTCTGTGATCACCAGACAATAATCTGACAAATTTTGCCCCTAATTTTTCAGCACTATCAACAAAACGCTCTACTCTTTTAGTTTCTGTTTCTAACTCATTTGCATCTGAGAGTGTAAAATTATTTCTTCCTGCTATACAAATAATATCTACTCCTGCTTCTTTAGCCCAATCAGCAATTTTAGATACTGCTTGATCATCACCATCATGTAAAAGATGTTTGGGTGCTTGGGGATGAGCATTCACTTCTACTGAACGAATGCCTTGGTTAGCTATCCAGTGGAAATATTCAGGTAGTTCCACTTCTCTCCAGCCCCAAGCAGCACAGCCAATATTTAGTGAATTAATGTTAGACTTTAGCATATTTTAGATTTTGGATTTTAGAAATGATGTGTATAGCTTAGAGGGTAAGCTGTCGTGCATTCAAAATGCACAACAGCAAGTCAAAAGTGAAGAAAATTTGAGGCTTATTTATTGATAGAATAACTTAATGTTTTCACAAACTTGCTCAAGTTCCTGAACGGTTAGTCCTGGATAAATAGGTAAACTCAGGATGCGGCTTGCTTGCATTTCTGCGATAGGAAAACTCCCTGCTGGATAGCTTAATTCTTTACCTGCTGTAGATAGATGAATTGGCACTGGATAATGAATTGCTGTACCGATACCGCGATCGCTCAAAAATTGACGCAATTGATCACGCCGTTCAGCTTGAATAACAAAGGTGTGGTAAACGCATTTTTCCCACTCTCGTTCCCATGGCATTATGATTTGGGGAATACCCGCAAGTTGACTTTGGTAATAGTGAGCATTTTCTTGACGTTGCTGTGTCCATTCCTGGAGGTAACGCAATTTAACTAACAGAATAGCTGCCTGTAGAGTATCTAAGCGAGAATTATGAGACCACATCACACAGTCATCACGAGTTCGTAAACCAATATTCCGCATAATTTTTAACTGGTCATACAGTTCGGAATCATCCGTTACTATTACTCCTCCATCTCCACAAGCATTTAAGTTTTTCAGGGGGTGTAAACTGAAACAACCCACTATTCCCAAAGAACCTACTCGTTGACCTTGATACTCAGCCAGTACAGATTGGGCGGCATCCTCCACTACAGCTATTCCATTTTCCTGGGCAATATCTAAAATTGGTTTCATGTTACAAGGTCTTCCCGTCAGATGTACAGGGATAATTGCCTTTGTTTTGGGAGTAATAGCTGTGGCGATTTTAGTTGGATCAATATTGTAATCATCGCCCACATCAACGAATACAGGTTTAGCACCAAGTATGCGAATACAGGTAGCTGAAGCCACGAAAGAATTAGGGACAGTAATAACTTCATCACCAGAACGAATACCAAGTGCTTTGAGTGCAAAAATTAAGGCATCTGTCCCAGAATTAACACCAACTGCATAACGAACGCCACACAATTGAGCAAACTGACGCTCAAACTCTGCAACTTGCTCGCCTAAAATAAAGTTGCCATCATCAAGGACTTCACCCATTGCTGCTAGTAACTCAGACTTTATGGCAGCGTGTTGACTTTTAAGATTAACGAAGGGTATTTGATTAATGGTTAATAGTTGTGACATTTTTAATATCCCAATATATTGATAACGACTTCACGGATGTAACCAGACTGACGATGTTCCCAGATATAAATATCTTGTAAACGTCCTAGCTGCAAAAGACCTTGAGCAATCGGAACTTGTTCAGAGGTATGGGTAAGGGCAGAGCGAATATGTGCCGGCATATCATCTAAACCTTGTCCGGCTAAAAGATATTGACCATTTTCGGGAACTAACTTCGCAAAAAAGGTTTCCACGTCGGGTTTGGCATCCTCTTCTTGAATCAATAAACTGGCGGAAGTATGACGGATAAAAAGGTTACAAATTCCTGCTGTAATTCCTGATTCTGTAATGACTGCTTGGACTTGGGGCGTAATTTGACATAGAGATTTACCAGTAGTTTGTACCTTGATTGATTGTTGGTCAAGTCTTATAGATGAGTTGGTCATTTTTATTCCTTTCCTAAATGCTCAAACCACGATTTTGTCTCTTGCTGAATTGTTTCTGGTGTCCAAACTGGAGCATCTCGCCAAAGTTCAATATTGGCTAACATTTCACTTACACCTTGACTTAAAGGTACTTGAGGTTGCCATTTTAAAAGAGTCGTAGCTTTAGTAATATCAGCCCAAGTACAATCCGGTTCTCCTGGGCGTTTGGGAATGTGAGTAATTTCTCCTGCTAATAATTTCACCAGTGTTAAAACGCTTTCAGATTTACCAGAACCAATATTAATAATTTCCCCGGTAATATCCGATTCAGCAGCTTTGATAAAGGCTGCTACTACATCACTAACGAAGGTAAAATCTCTCGTTTGCATTCCATCTCCTACAACAGTAAAAGGGGTTTTCGCTAGTTTTTGAGCTAAAAATACGCCAAATACTGCACCATAAGCTCCTGTGGTTCTGGATCTTGGTCCATACACATTAAACAATCGTAAAGAAAGGGCTGGAAGTTGATAAACTTGCGCCCAGTGCATGACTAATTGTTCACCTAAATATTTTGTTAAGCCGTATGGATGTTTAGGATGACAAGGATAGGTTTCTGATGTGGGATATTGATTAGGAATACCATAGCAAGTGGAAGAAGCTGTGTAGATAAATTTTTGGATTTTAGCAGTACGACAAGCTTCTAAAAGGACGAATGTACTATGTAAATTGGCATGATAATATGCTCCTGGATTTTGGATTGAGGGAACTAAATCAGCTAATCCTGCTAAATGAAATACCCAGTCAATATCTGTTAATATGGATGGGGAAATATCAGCAACATCTTGCTCAATAAATGTAAATGTGGAATAGGTTTGAGCCACTTTTAAATTAGCCGTTCTTCCTGTCACCAGATTATCTAAACCAACGACACTATGACCTGATTTGAGGAGGAGATCACACAAGTGGCTACCAATAAAACCAGCAGCACCAGTGACTAAGCAATGTTTAGGAGAATTTAATTTACTGTTCATACAAAATTAATAATCTGTTAGTCAAAATTTAAATTTTCATCAAGCTTTATGATCATCTAATTTACATTATCAAATTCTATTTTTTGTCATTTTATCAACCATTCTACTTAATTCTTCACAATTGACAATGATATCTTCATTCTTTACCTCACAAAACATACAAGCATAATCGAATCCTAATCCTTTAGCAACTGTATAATAGAAATGGCTAATTTTCTGACCAAAAAGTTCAATTAAAGTTAAATTTTGGGAGAAAATAATATTTGTTACTCCACCACCATGAGGAGCAATAATAAATTTAGCTTGAGCAAACAATTTTACTTGGTCAGCAAAATCTAAATCTTCTAGAATATAAGATACAAAATCCATTTTATCGAGAGTATTGCTTACTTCTTCTTCATTCAAAATGCGGCGAGCATTTGCTTTTTTACGAGAAATAAAAATATTGGGACTCAAAACCAGATTTGGATTTGCATAAGTATCTACGTTACTAAGAATACGTTCTCTTACCCAATGACAAGCTTTGATAGAAATACGTCCTCCTTCACGTCTTTTAGAGCAAATAACTAATTCATTAACTTTAGCTCTATATCCATTCCATTGGATATAATTTTCTAGACCATAACCCATCAATTCTAAAGAGCGAATTTTCCAACTAGGAATATCTCTATCAATTATTAAGACTGGGTTTTTACCTGTTTTTTGAGAATAATATTCAAGGACTTCTAATCTAGTTAAAGCCTCATAAATCCAATGAGCGTATAAATGACTCCAATAATTAACAAATGAACAAGCTAAATCAAAATATTCTATTTTATCTATGGGGGCAATATATTGAGAATTGAAACCAGCCTTCATTGTAGAAATAGCAGTGTGTTCTAAAACATCTACTCTATCTAAAACTGTTTCTAAAATAATATTCTTATCCTCAGTAAAACCAATCCCATAAATTCCCAATAACTCCACGTTTTTAACAACCACAGCAAAAGGATTGGTAAATTCAAAGCTACCTTCTTTTTCTCTAAATGCTGCGGGAATTTCTTGATAACTTATAGCTGGTTCAATTTGAATAATTTCATCATATTTTAACTGATAAAGATTATTCTCTGCTTGACATTGCTGGAGTAAATCTACTCTAGTAATTAAATTGCTGTGTAGATAGTTAAATAAAATTGAATAAATCAATTTGAGAATAGGTAATTGTTCATATTCCACTTCTAATTTAGGAATATTATTCTCCATTTTATCTTTCTCCATCTCCTCAGTCATCGTGATGAGATTTTCGTCAATGTATCTCAATAGAATGGGATATATGAGTTTAAATATTAGCAATTCTTGAACATAACGCCAAACTTTATTCATCTGCTTGTAAATCTCTTTGTTTTGTATGGGACAGCAAAATAATTTGCTGGTTTTTTAGTAAAAGTTTAGTAAGATTTAATGAATATTTAATAAACATATTCTCAAATTCATTAAATAAAAAACTTTAGTGCTTCCAGATTATCCAACCGAGCAGAAACTTGTAATTCTTTAGGAATAAAAATTTCTGGACTGAGTAAATAAAATTTACCGATTCCTGCGGCTTTAGCAGCTTGCATATCCGATATTCTATCACCAATTAGGATTGAGCTTTGCAAGTCTATAGGATATTTCTGACAAGCTTGTTCAATCATTCCTGGTAACGGTTTACGACATCGGCAGTTTTGACGGTAATTAGATATAGTTGATTGGGGATGATGTGGGCAGTAAAACACATCCAGTATTGTTATATCTTGGTTATTAAATTGCTCATACATCCAGACAGTAAGACTTAAAAAATCTTGTTCAGAATAGTAACCACGAGCAATACCTGATTGATTTGTGATCACAATTAGCTTATAACCTAAATCTTGTAGTAGACGACAAGTAGCAAAAATGCCATCATTAAATTCAAACTGCTCACATCTAAAAACATAGTGATGATCAATATTAATTACTCCATCTCGATCAAGAAAAGCCACTTTAATCACTGGTAATTATTCTCCTTTAGATTCAGATCCCCGACTTCTGATATCATCTGATAATTTATGGTGATGATCACAGAAGAATTCGGGGATTTTTTTCTTATTTTAACATTTCCTCAACTTTGTTCATGATGCCAATAGTATCAATACCTTGATGGGGGAGTTGTTCCCAAATTCCGCTACAACCTTCTTGATGAGTTCCCATATAGGCATATTTGGGAGAAAACCCTCTTTCTAGTAACCATGAACCAAAACGGATACCTAAACCTGTACGCCGATTTAAGGATTCAACTACTAAAATAAAGGGTGTTGAACCAATTTTTGCCATGATTTCTTCATCTACTAGATTCAATGTGGATTTATTGATTAAACCGACATTAATTCCCTGTTTTTTCAGGCTTTCTACTACTTCTAAGGCGCGGTAAAGTACCTCTCCAAAGCTAACGATATAGCCGGCTGTTCCTTCTCGTATTACGTCATCTTTTCCAGGAATAAATGTATAACCATCTGCAAATAAAGGTTTACTATTTGTATCCAGAATATCGGGTACTGGGGAACGGCTAGAAAAGAGAAATCTTAACCCTGGTTGATCAAATACAGTTTCCACACAAGCTTTCATTTGATGTCCGTCGGCGGGATAATAGAGACGGGTTTGATAAGCGTCTTCTAAACCGTTATCGGCAAACATATTATTTAACCCAAAATGGCAGGTGTTATCTCCTAATTCATCTATCCCACTATGGGAAAATTGACAAAGAACGTTGGATTTATTAAGCCGTGCCATTGTAATTTCAGAAATACACATTTCCAAAAAGGCACTATAAGTGCTGAAAATGCCTTGTTTTCCTGCTTCCATGCCAAATCCTGCCGCCGCAGAGAAGTTTCCTCTTTCCATGATGCCGCCATGATAGAAAATCTCTGGATAGGCTTGACTAATTTTATTGATACCACAGGATTCTCCTAAATCACTGTCAATACACATTACCTTTTCTCGCCGTTCTGTGGGTGTCATTTGACTGAGAAGAGAGACAACGGTAGCATCAAAAATATGGCGTGTTTTGCTGCTAGAACCCGTAAAAGAGTAGGTATGTGTGAGGGGAATAACTTTTTTGAGGTAATTGACGGCTGATGTATGTCCGCGAGTTTCTAAATAGGCGATCGCTAACTCTGGTGATAGGGCATCATGTCCTAAAGGTGTGCCTTCTACTCCAACAATACCGGGAGTCATAGGACGTTTATTAATTACTGCTACTGGTCCATTAATAGTGACAGCTTGACAGAGACGAGTATATAAATCATCTAAATCTTCCCCTGCTCCAGTTAATACAGTTAATCCATGTCCAGCTAAAGTTTGACCGACGTTATAACCCTTGAGATAATCTGTTGGATATCCGCTACAGGTGGAATTGTTATCATCAATAATTAATTTGATATTGAGATTTTTAGCCACAGCTAAACGGGCGGCTTCGGCATTATTTCCTTCTTGCTGTGAACCATCTGAACCTAAACAGAATACTACTTGATGAGGATGTGCGATCGCTACTCCATTCACATAAGCCCAGAGGTGTCCT
Source organism: Dolichospermum lemmermannii CS-548 (assembly GCF_028330815.1). Classification (NCBI taxonomy): domain Bacteria; kingdom Bacillati; phylum Cyanobacteriota; class Cyanophyceae; order Nostocales; family Aphanizomenonaceae; genus Dolichospermum; species Dolichospermum lemmermannii. The sequence continues at coordinate 31,629 of NZ_JAQMTJ010000221.1, read as the reverse complement.
AATCTTCCCGAACTAAATTTTACACCAGGAGTGCGTCCTCGTTCTGGATGTGCAAGTAGTAATGAATAGGCTTCTCGATAATGCAGCAGATTTTCTGCATCAAGATCACCCTGTAAAGTTGCCATTAAATATTGTGTAGCAACGCGGTGTCCTGCTTCATCAAAGAAAATTGGCACAAATTTATCTGCTACTCCCCGAAAGAAAGCATCTAAAATCATCACTTCGGGAACTGTATCATAAGCTCCTCCTGTATGACCGCCCACACCTTTGGCTGCTGCTACAGCGGTAAAAAAAACAATAGTATCTCGACAAAGTTGAATATTAGCTTTCAGAATTTCTCTTTGTTCATTAGTCAAAGTTGAATTAGTCGGGTCTAACTTCAAAGACTTGTAAACATCCAAATCAATAGGAAAGCGAAGAGTTGTTAAAGTCATTTTTTTGTTCCTTTTGATTGTTGAAATTATATCTAGGGTAGGCATTGTACAAACAATACCTTGTCTACATTGAAAAAAGCCTTGATTCGTAGATGGGTTGCGCTGTCGTTTAAGCCAACAAAGGATAAAATGGCTAAGGTATTGATATAGGAATCCGGTTTGATTCTTGAATTTTCCTGCGTAGGAGGGCAAGAGGATTCCAGAATATTAAGGTGTACCGAGTTTTGTATGGCTACGCCACGCAAGCCATCAAAAATCAAATAGGAGTCCTATATATTTGACATTTAATCCTTGCCGTAAAATTTCAAACCATCCCAAATACCCATCACACCAGGATAAGGACTATGGTAAACATTATCCATTGTCTGAATTTTATCAACTAAGTTGGGATGAGAATTTCCCACAGCAATTCCCTTTAATCCTGTTTCAAATAGGGATAAATCATTGAGAGTATCTCCACAAGCTATGGTTTCATCTGCATTAAACTTTATTTCCTCCAAAAATTTCAAGAGAGTTGGTCCTTTAGAAACTCCTTTGGGCATGACATCAAAATAAAAATAGATATTATTATAAGATGAGATAATGCAATCAAATCCGGCATTGATTACTTTTTGGATGGTGTTAGGTTGCAATTTTTCAGAATCATAATAGTAAGATACACGATACTTAGGATTGACTGCCTGTAGTTTTAATCCTGGTTCATTTGCTAATAGGGTTTTAATTTTTTCGTTAGCATTATTCCATTGTTTAATTATCCAATATTGTACAGGATAAATTGGCTCAAATGTTTCACCATGTACAATAGTTGTTCCCACATCACCAATGATATAGTCAGGTTTAGGAATATGAGGATTTTCTATTAATAAGTTGCTGATCCAGTCCAGTTCTCTGCCGGTGACATATACTAAAAGTAGGCGATCGCGTTGTTTTTCAATATATTGATAAAATTCAGATTGTTGTTGTTGAGAACCACCTAAAAAAGTGCCGTCTAAATCAGTTGCTAAAAGTAGTGATTGTTGATATTTCATGACTTAATTAACCAATAATTAATCCGCTACGGGGTGGAAGTTTAAAGTTAATAAATTCGGCTTCTTTAGTCCAGTTTTCTTGACTGGAATGATATGTAAATAATGTTTGTTTGAGTTGATTTTGCCATGATGGTTGAATACTCGCCATTGCTATTTCATTACCAGCATTTACCGCAATTAATAAAATTTCTGTTTCTAACCTTCTAGCGAAAATATAAACTTGTCCTTGAGCGTACAAGGTATGATATTCACCTATTCTTAATGCTGGATGAGAAAGACGGAGTTTAATTAATTGACGATGATATTCAAGAATATCTTGATCCCACTGTTTTTTATCAGGAAATCCTTTACGACATTCTGGATCATAACCACCGTTTAAACCGACTTCATCGCCGTAATATATGCAAGGTGCGCCGGGAAAAGTCAATAATAGTAATGTTGATAAATATAAACTGGGGCGATCGCCTCCAGCTACATCAATTAACCTAGCTGTATCATGATTATTAATACCATTAAGTTGAGTTAGTTGAATTTCCCAAGGATAAAGTTGCAGTAATTGATTAATTTCCTCCCCATATTTAGCCGCATCTGCTGGTGGTGGTGGTGCATATTCAGCAAAATGACCTTTTACCTGGCGATCGCCGACAATAAAGGCAGTGGTAGCATTAAGAAAGGGTAAACTTGACACGCCATCAAATTGTGTGCCATCTAACCACTCAGTTGCATTCATAGGAATTTCTCCCACAATATAGGCTTCAGGATTAATTGCTTTGATTCTTTCCCGAAATTCTTGCCAAAATCCAGGAGTTTTGATGTAATCTGCCGAATCTAAACGCCAACCATCTGCACCACGTTTAATCCAATATTCACCTATACGCATAATATATTCGCGCACTCCTAAATTATTAGTGTTAAATTCGGGTAAAGCACGAAGATCACACCATGAAGCATAATTAGCAGGACGAGAATTATCATAAGGTGAGATAGGCCAACCTGTAATTTTAAACCAATCTAACCAAGGAGAATTTTGTCCATTTTCGAGAATATCATTGAAAAAATAAAAGCCTCTACTAGCATGATTAAAAGTTCCATCTAAGATAAGTTTAATCTTACGATGATGAGCTTCTTTAAGGAGATTGGTAAATGCTTCTTCACCGCCTAATAAGGGATCAATTTGATAATAATCAAGAGTATGATAACGATGATTACTGGCAGATGTAAAAATAGGATTAAGGTAAATTGCATTAATACCTAAATCTTGTAAATAATCTAGTTTTTCAATTATTCCCCAAAGATTTCCGCCTTTATAACCATGAAATGTAGGAGTAGTATTCCAGTCTTCTAAGGGTATATTAAGTAACCACTTTTGTTCAGTGGGAATACTTCGAGAAAAGCGATCAGGAAATATTTGATAAAAAACGGCGTTTTTAACCCAATCAGGTGTATTAATCTTCGTATAGAAACTTGTCATGATCTCTGAAACATTAACCTCATCATTGTTGTTGATTATTCTTTACCGCGATACAACATCACCCAGATCTTCTGCCAACCTGAGCAGAACATTATAATACTTTTTAGAGTATGGTATGTGAATTATTGCAGGATATGTGCCAGTTAATTTGTTTAAGACAAATCCATTGTGTATCTCATACAGTTCTGGTAAAATTTCCCATTCCCCTGCTGTACACCAAAAAATATCACAGCAATAATCTAAGGTTACTGTTTCAGGATTTTCAAAACAGTATTTTCCATACAATCTTTGATCACTACCGTTTTCATGAAAATTCGGATAAGAAAGAATATTATCAATCATCTCACAGACATATTTTTTGTATCCCATGAAAGTCCCTGCGTTCAGATATTTATAATCATAGGGAACTTTAATGCTATCGTAAAAATCTTTGTATTCTTCGTACTGATGAGAGTACCATTTCTCTGCTGCAAATAATATCTTATAACCACCTTGAATAAATTTTTCATATATACTGTTAGCATTCTGTACATACAGAACATCAAAAGCATCAGTAACAAGAACTATTGTGTCATCTTTCACATCCTTTAGTTCCTTCAAAATCAAAGGAAGTCTTAGAGAATTGGCTGACCATTCGAGACCTTCACCTAGCACCTTAACGTCTATATTTTGTTTTTTAGCAGATCTCAAAAAGAGTTGTACCTTAGAAAAAGACACAGAGTTACAACAAGTATAAAATGCGATATTTGGGCTTTTCTTCATTTTGTGACAACCTTACCTCTTACAAAAAAATATTGTGGTTTGCTGATTATAGCTTAGAGGGTGTTTGAAAAGTCTTAATTCATACTAATCCTGGCGACTAGAAGTCGCGGTTCATCTTGCACACAGACAAAACCCACGGAGGTGGGTTTGAAACCCTCGATTTTTCATTAGTCCACGCAGGTGGACTTTGCTTGTGTAGTAGTGAATTATATTCGCCCAAAACTTTTCAAACATCCTCTTACATTCCTCGTGTTTTACCAATGAGGAATGAGAATTTAATTATGGAGAAGAATATCGGTTAATCATTTCTCCTTTATTTTGTAACAATTTATCAATCAATTGTTCAAATAGTTTATCTGTCACCATGATGCCTTTATGAGATTGATTTCTAAAAGATAAACACAAGTTAGCCGCATAAATAGGAGATTTCAAGGCTTTTGTATATAACTCGATAATCTCAGTTTTATCTTCTACAATTGCGTGCATTAGAATAGGACTAAAAAGCCCCATATTTGGAAAAAGAGGTAATTCCATAATCTCATAAAGTCTGCTTAAAAATTTCGTACTAACTGCTAATCTGGATAACCTTCCGGTCTGATTTTTCAAGATTGATTTAGTCGCATATATATAAAAGTCCAAAAAACTATTCTTTTGAGTAAAATAAACTAAGGAATTAGTGACTTTTTCAGTACAAAATAAAGTTCCCTCACCCAAATTTTGATCATCTTCTGTATCCAACCAAACTTCACGACAAACTAAATATTCTTCTGTCGTTTCAATGTTTAAATTATCGGGATCAAAAACTACTACATCAGCATCCATCCAAATAGTTTGCTCATATCCCTGTTCTAAAAATTTTTTCGCTATTTCTAATCTAGCTAAATCAGCAATAACGTTAATTTTACCTTGAGATTTATCTATATACCAATCGGGAACATAGTCAAAAAAGTTGTCTACTCTTCGGTAGTCAAAGCCTTTTAATTCTGCCCAATCTTTGACTGTTTGCATACAAGTTTCCAGCCAATTTGGTGTTTCATTTCCCCGATAGGATTGATAAACAATGGTTTTCATATCAATTATTCTCTGTAAAATTCAAAATATTTTAATCCTTCTAAAATGCCATTTGCAAAGTGACTTTTTGCCAGATAGCGATTCCCTGGTGGGGAATTTTCATGCCAATCTAATATTTTTGGTTCGGCATTACCAACGATAATAGCGGGACAAAGCATATTTTCAAACATAGATAGATCATTACCTGAATCTCCGCAAATAAGAGTTTGTTCATTAGTAAAACCTAACCGTTGTTGCAGAAAAAGAGCAGATGCAGCTTTATTTGCTAATGCTGGTAAGATATCTAAAAATGCACCCCCAAAGTTATCTATCATTTGTACTGCTAAACCATGATTTTGCCAAATAGCTTTTAATCGCGGAAGTGTTACTAATAATCCTTTAGTATTAGTATAATAACTAACCTTAAAGTCCGTTTGTTCTAAGGGAGATTGGGGGACTAGGCAAGGAAATCGGCTGGTTATTTCTATTACTTGTTCTCTATCCCAACCCAGGGAGATTTTGTTTGTCCACTCAGAATCGGGGGTTTCACTGCCTGGGTAGTAAATTTCTGTACCCGTTGCCAGGACGAGTATATCAGGTTCTAAGAGTTCTTTTTGAGCGATCAGTTGTTGATAGAGCGGGAGAGATCGCCCTGTGGTGTAACAGATAACTGTACCGTCAATGCGGCGCTGTTTACTTAACCACTGATTTAATTTCTCTAAAGCTAGATCATCACCAACTAAAGTCTGATCTAAATCAGTCACAAATAAAAATTTTGCCACCTTTATTATTGTTATTAATATTTTAAACTGTACATTTAAGTAGGTGAAGACAATAAAACCAAACTGTGTAAAGAAACGTAAAATCACCCAAAACCTCTTTACTCTTGCCTTTTGCCTTGCTATAACGACAATTTTCAACGCCAACCTACTTATTTAAAATTTACTCGTTGATTGTACAAAAATATTACTACTTTATTGTTTTCTTAATATTCTTTAAAGATTTTCTGAAAATAATGTTAATTGGCATTAATTGAGTAAGTCATAAAAATTTATTCTTTAGATATTCTTTATATTTTCTTTAGATTTCAAAAATAGAAAAAATAGTATACATGAACAATACCTTTTCCAAATTAGAAAAAGTCTTGATTCGTAGGTTGGGTTGTGGAACGTTAGCATTGCGAAGCAATAGAATGAAACCCAACAAATCGGTTGCGCTGTCGCTTAACCCAACCTTGTATCTTAGAGGTATGTGAGAAGAAGTGGTAGACCGTCCCAACCTGGGTCAGAAAAGACCGCTTTGTAGCAAGGCTTAGGTATACATAAAACAATGACATTAATTACTTGATAGTGTTTATGAATAAAGTACAGCAGCGACTTCATCCATTTTCTAATGATTACTTCCAGCAACTATCTACCCTGGGTGAGAAATTTCAAGTCACAGATCATCAAGGTAAATCTTTTGCTAATTCAGAAGGAATTGATATGGCTGCGGCTTTAGTAGAAAAGCAAAATCAGCAGTGTCGAAAAGTGATATTTATCGGTAATGGAGGAAGTGCAGCCGTAGCTAGTCATCAGGCTATTGACTACTGGCGTAATGGTAATATTCCGGCGATTTGCTTTAACGATGGTGCTTTGGTGACCTGTATTAGTAATGACTTTGGCTACGAACAAGTTTTTAGCAAACCCATTTCTACATTTGCTCAGTCTGGAGATGTTTTGTTTGCAATTAGTAGTTCTGGACAATCACAAAATATTCTTGCTGGTGTTTACCAAGCACTAAAAATGAATTGTCATGTGATTACACTTTCAGCCTTTCAACCTAACAACCCCTTACGTCAACTTGGACATCTAAATTTTTATGTTCCCACGATGTCCTATGGTTTTGCAGAAATCATGCACTTATGTATTTGTCACTGCATTATTGATGGCTTGGTAGAAGGTGCTTTACCTAGTGCAAATGTGGATAACTATCTCAGTTTAAATGAACTAAAAGTATCCTAAAATATTCATCCCATTTATATATAGAAGAAATTCTATCTGTGGTAAACAACAAGATTTAATGATTGCATATTAAATATATGTGACAAGAACTAGAATTGTAGACCTCTTTCTTCAAAAATTGTCAGATATCTAAACCTAGAATCATCAAGTAAATAATGATGTTCTAGTTCTGAATTGTTCGATTTTTCTGTGAACTTTTGTACCAAGATTAGCAATGAAATAAAGATGCAATTAGAAATATATAGAGAAAAAATTATTGACTTTGAAACTTGTGCAGAAGTATTCACTGTCTACCATCAAAAAGGACGGAAAATCGTTCTCTGTAATGGGGTATTTGACTTACTACATCCCGGACACATTGCTCATTTACAAGCGGCTAAAGCAATGGGAGACTTATTAGTAATTTCCCTAACTGCTACTCCTTATATTAACCGAGGACCAGGAAGACCAATATTTTCTGATGAGTTGCGTGTTAATTCTATAGCTGCTTTAGCTTGTGTTGATTATGTAATTTTAACTCCCGCCGTCACAGCTTTGGAAGTAATTGAGAAAGTGCGTCCTCATATTTACTGCAAGGGAGATGAATATGCGGAAACAGAGAAAGATGTAACCCACAATATTGATAAAGAAATCGCTCAAGTAAGAGCTTACGGAGGTGACATTCGCTATACTCAAGAAATTACTTTTAGCTCTACACGACTGATTAATAATTATCTTGATGTTATCCCTCCAGAATTAAAACGTTATGCCAATGATTTTAGTCAACAATATGCTTTTGAGGATATTAGAAATGCGATAGAAGCAATGCAGGATCTCAATGTTTTGGTGTTGGGGGATATTATTATTGATGAGTTTGTTCACTGTACAGTTCAGGGATTAACCTCAAAAGGAAGAGCGCCATCAACCCGCTTTGTGAAAAAAGAACAACATTTGGGGGGAGTTTTTGCGATCGCTAACCATCTCAGTAGTTTTGCCAAATCTGTCACCCTAGCTAGTACCATTGGTGATGAACCAGATGTACATCATTTGATTGCTAATCATGTTGATGGTACGCTGCATCTTAATTTACATTGTGTAGAAAAATATTCTACAGTAACAAAGTGTCGTTATATTGAACAACAAGGGAAAACCAAGGGTTATACCCAATTATTTGCGATTAATTCGATAGACGAAGAAGGACTAGCACCCCAAGAACGAGAAAAACTTTTAGATGCTTGGGAAAAACTGTTAAAAAACTGCGATTTAGTGGTTTTGGCGGATTATGGTCATGGATTAATTGATGCTGAAGCAATTGAATTAATTCAATCACAAGCACCATTTTTAGCCTTAAACTGTCAAACTAATAGTGCTAATTACGGTTATAACCTAATTAGTAAATATAAGCGAGCCGATACATTTTGTGTAGATGAACAGGAAATTCGTCTGGCATTTTCTAATCGTTATGGTAATCGAGAAGAGTTACTAAAACGGTTGCAATATCATTTAGGAGCGCAACAAGGTTGGTTAACTTTAGGATCTGCTGGTTCTTTGGGAATTAATACTCATGGAGAGATGGAAATTACTCCGGCCATGACACAACAAGTCAAAGATACCACCGGGGCTGGAGATGCCTTTTTTGCCCTAGCCAGTTTGAGTGCTAAGTTAGATTTGCCTGTGCAGTTAGGATCATTTTTAGGAAATTTGGCCGGAGCGATCGCTGCCAATGTTTTAGGAAATGAAAAGCCTGTAGACAAGGGACGCTTATTAAAGTTTGCTAAAACAATTTCCACATTTTAAAAGATAATTAAGGAGTAAATCAATGAATCCAATTCAACAAGTTTTAGTGACCGGTGGTGCTGGTTATGTAGGAGCTATTTTAGTTCCTAAACTTCTGCAAGCTGGATATGGAGTTAAGGTAATAGACTTGTATCTTTATGGCAAAGATGTATTAAATGCCGTTAAAGATCATCCTCATTTAGAAGAGATTGAAGGCGATATCCGCGATCGCCAACTTCTAGAAAAAATCATGCCAGGATGTGATGCTGTCATTCATTTAGCTTGTATTTCCAACGATCCCAGCTTTGAATTAGATCCAGACTTAGGCCGTTCGATTAATTATGATGCCTTTTTTGACTTAGTAGACGTTGCCAAAGATGCCGGAGTGAAGCGGTTTATTTATGCTTCTTCCTCCAGTGTTTACGGCATCAAAGAAATAGAAAATGTCACAGAAGACTTACCCTTAATGCCTTTAACAGACTATTCTCGTTATAAGGCTTTATGCGAAGAAGTCTTATTGAGTAAACGAGAACCAGGTTTTGTTACCTTAGTTTTGCGTCCTGCTACAGTCTGCGGTTATTCCCCCCGTCAGCGACTAGATTTAGTGGTGAATATTCTCACTAACCACGCAATTAATAATGGTAGAATTACAGTTTTTGGTGGTCAGCAAAAACGTCCCAATATCCATATTGAAGATATGACCGATCTGTATCTAAAATCTCTACAATGGTCAGATGAAGCGATTGACGGTAAAATATTTAACGCTGGCTATGAAAATCATACCTTGATGGAAATTGCCGAGATGACCCGTCAAGTAGTGGGAGAATCTGTAGAAATTATGACTACACCCACCGACGATCTGCGTTCATACCATATTTCTTCAGAAAAAATTAAGCAAGAACTGGGATTTGTCCCTGCACATACTATAAAGGAAGCGATCGAAGATTTAGCTTCAGCATTTAAAGCTAATCAAATTCCCAATTCTCTCACAGATAGTCGTTACTATAACGTGAAAGTGATGAAGGAAATTAACTTCAAGTAATATCTACCCCCGCCATCATTGATGATTTGGCGGGGTTTAAATTATCTCACTCAAAGCAACCCCTAATCAGCTTCAGTAAACATCGCAACTAAGCGATTCGCCGGTTCAGCCATCGCCACATACAAAGTTGTGGGAAAAGACCAATTATTACTAGGCTTATTGGGGTTTAGATAAAAGTTACATAAACCTTCGACAAACTGTTTCATCTTAGATATGTCATAATCCCATGCTTTTAATGATGGTAAAACTTCCGTTTCTACTATTGTTAATAATTCATCTCGTTTACTAGTTACTCTCATGGCATTAAAAATAGTCCATGCCATTTCTAATGCTTCCAGAGTACCATCATTACCTCCTTGATAAAACCATTCAATATCAAAATCAATCATTCGCACATTTCCCTGGGTATCAATCATTTCATTCCCAGTCCAGCGATCAGCATAAATAATTCCCTGTCTGTGAGCTAAATTCATTTCTTGTAGAACCTTCGGCAAAAACTTGACTTCTCCAGTTTCTAGAAATTCCAACAAAGTTTTCCCTGTTACATATTCAATCAGCATCCAATCTTGATCTGCATGGATTAATTTAGGAACTGGTAAGCCGACAGCTAATGCCCGTTTGATAAAATCAACTTCATCTCCAATATTTCTGAGTTTAAAAGAACCGCCATTTTGGATAAAGCCAGTGGCTTCATACATATACTGCATATAAGCATCACCAGCTTCAGTGGAAATATCCCGTCTGGCACGAAAAACGCAGCGATCTGTGGCTGTTGTAATCAATAAGATATGATTAAATAATCCTTCTGATTGGGGTTTTTCTATTGTTGCTGTTTTACCTCCAGGTAAATAAGCTAAAGCACTTTCCAATCCCTGAGCGATATTTGTTGGTAGTGTATTCTTTAAATTTTCTGCAATTGAATTTTTCATTAGCTTTAACCAATACTTAATTTTAAACTAATTGCTAAGAAATCAAAAAACTCAGCCAGAATTTGATCATAGTGAGAGGCAAATTCAAGCTGATTAATTTCCTCTCGACTAAAATAGGCTAATTTTTGTCCTTCGTGTAGGGTTATTTGAGAAATATCTAAATCCAGCCGAGTCCAAAAAATGTGTTCATCACATTCTTGCCAAAAATAAGACTTAAAGAATTTAATTTCGCCTAATTCCAGTTCCATTTCTTCAACTAATTCTCGGCGAATAGCTGCTTCTGCAGATTCATTTTTCTCTATATATCCTCCCAGGAATGCCCAAGTGTTAGGAAAAGGAATAGAGCTTTTATTATCTCGAAGTACAAGTAAAACTTGCTGCTGACTGTTGAGAATAATTATGTCAGCCCCTGGCGCTTCTCTCATTTTAACTCTAATTTAATAAACTTTAATTATTATATGATCAAGAACTAAAATTAGAAAAATAATCTTTATTCTTTAATGTTTTCATCAAAGGTCAAAAAGAAGGACAGCAAGTGGTAATTAACTCACTAATACCAAATTAAGATGAAACTGCATAGAATAAGATTTCAAGAATAATTGACCGCAGATAAACGCAGATGTAACCGCGTTAGCGGCTTCCCGTAGCTTGCGTGGCGTTCGCGGTAGCGTGCCGGAGGCATCAGCCATAGGGTATGCAGATAAATACGGATGAATTAATGGATTTCATGATTCTGTGCAGCCTTACATAAAATTGGTATAACTCACTTCCCTCTTTAAGCCGATTTAATTTTCAACAGTTGTCAGAGAAACTGCATTAACTTCAGTATCACTACTCAAAGATTTTGGTAAATACACTAGCATTGTCACCATTTTGGCAAACATAAATAATATAATGGATAGCCACAAAAGATAGTTGTTGTGAAAATACCAAGCTGCTATAGCTGATGGGATAAATCCCAAAGTAGCAGAGATCAAACTGACATTACGAACAATTTTCCCTTCTGCTAATCCTAAGAAATATCCTTCCAGCATTGAGGCAACAGAATTGAATATAAGTATGAAGCATAAACACCAAATATAGGTATCAATATGTTCAGTAATTTCCGTATGGTTGGTTAATATGCCAAAGACAGCCTGGGGAAAGAAAACACAAATTGTAGCTACAGTGAGTCCTATCAATAAGCTGCTGGCAACTGAAACTTTCAGCAAGGGTAACAATTTCTCTTTTGAATCTTTACCTTTCAAGTTTCCGCTTAAGGTTTCGGTAGCAAATCCCATTCCGTTAGTTAAGTAAACATTTAGATGTGTTATCTGTCCTAATAAAGAATTTTGGGTAAAGAGTATCGTTCCCATCATGGCACTCAGATTACTAAAAATAGTAAAGACAGACATCTCACTTATAGTTCTAATCAAGATATCTCTATTGAGAGCCAACATAGTTTTCAACTCTGAAAAATCCATGATTTGTGGGCTAACTGCGCGGATTTCTTGCCACTGAACTTTCCGACTAGCTAAGAGGATGCCGATAAACAACATTAAGTATTGGCTAGATGCTTGAGATACTCCAGCCCCTACACTATTCCAACCCCATTGAATAATAAATAAGTAGTTTAAAATTATATTGGCTGCATTGCCAATAACTGAAAGTACCACAACCTTACTATTTTCCTCTCGTCCCAGTAACCAACCAATGAGAACGAAGTTCAGTAAAACAGCAGGCGCTCCCCAAATGCGAGCATTGAAATAGTCAATGCCGGCAGCTTTAACATCAATATCAGCACTCAAGAGCGAAAAACCTACCTCTCGCAAAGGATACTGCAAAATTAACAGTACGATACCTAATCCCAAGGCGATTAAGCCATTGCGTAGTCCCACTAGCAGTGCAGCCTCTTGATCATCTGCTCCCACAGCTTGAGCGGTTAACCCAGTGGTTCCCATACGTAAGAACTCAAGAATCAAATAGACGAGGTTAAACAAGATATTAGCTATGCAAACCCCTGCTAAGGCATCAATTTCTTGCAGATGACCCAAAAAAGCTACACTGATTAAACCCGCTAGAGGAATCATCAGGTTTGAAAGAATATTAGCGATCGCAAGACGGTAGAAACGAGGGAGAAAGTCATACTGTTCTGTTCGTGTTAAGTTCATGAGTTAATTCAGTATTTAGCTTACTGGTTGGATTTTAGACCGAGTTGAGTCGAGATATAGACGAATTTGTTACCCGCTTGAGTTCCTCGATTCTTAAGTCCTCATCAGCAGTAGAATTGTCAACAAAGGTATTTTCTTGCCCATAATTAACACTTCGGAGTGCAGGTTCTGGTATTTCAGTATCCGGTATTAAATTATCAACAGAGCCACTTACCCACCCATTATTACTACCTTGAAGCAGTGGTTCTCCTGAAACTGGATCTAGCTGTGTGCCATTCCCAACAAACGCGCTCTGTAACGCGTTGTTAACAACTTCCTCTGCTGGTTCTGGTGTTACCATAGCTGGTGTGCCATCCTCAACAGAATCTATTTGCCCCCCGTTATTGCCATTTGGGGTTGATGTTTCTGGTAAAACAGGGGATTGTTAATCGCCAAAAGCCTGAAACGACGGATTTTCGTTCATGCACATCATGGTTAATTTGTACAGTGCGTAAGTCCTAGTAACAATCTTTTTCCCCATAAATCTGGTTTTCCATAAATCTGGTTAGTTGGGTTTCTGGTTTCATATCTAGCATACTGGAAATTGGTGTAGGAAAATCTATTTGGTATAAAGCTAGTTCCCATTCAAACTAACTTTTTGAGCATTCAAACTAAATAGACTGTTGAGGAACTGTAAGATCCACCAATTTGATAGCCTCTACAATTTCCCTGACAGGAGGACAAGATAGCTAGAAGGTAGATAAGGCAAGCTCCATAGCTCTTTGCCCTTTGATGTAATCCTTCAAACGATAGCGGCTAAATCGCATTAGTTCTTCTATACTTTTTTGGAACATTTGATGTACCCCACGTCAAAAATCTCAACTTACTGATGGGGATGTAGAAACCCCATCTTCAACGAAGTAAGATGGGGTAGTTTATGTAATGTTACGCATTTATGGCCAAAATAGCAAAAGTTTTGATTGGAGTTAATTGATTGTCGGAATTGCTCTTATCAACGAGTCCCAAGCCATTTATAGTTGAAATTATCTGTTAATGCTTAAAAAATTGTGAAAGCTATTACTTTACTGGGTTCTACTGGCTCAATTGGGACGCAAACCTTAGATATCGTCTCTGAACACCCCGATAAATTCCGCATCGTTGGATTGTCCGCTGGACGGAATGTGGAGCTATTCGCGGCGCAAATTCGCCAGTTTCGTCCCCAAATTGCTGCCATTTCTGCTGCTGAAAAGTTACCGGAACTCAAAGAAGCCATTAAAGACTTAAATCCTCAACCTATTTTACTGGCTGGGGAAGCGGGAGTCATAGAAGTTGCTCGTTATGGCGATTCTCAAACAGTAGTTACTGGTATTGTTGGTTGTGCTGGCTTATTACCGACCATTGCAGCTATTGAAGCGGGGAAAGATATTGCTTTAGCAAATAAAGAAACTATCATTGCGGGCGCTCCTGTGGTGTTACCTTTGGTGAAAAAACACGGGGTGAAACTATTACCAGCAGATTCCGAACATTCTGCTATTTTTCAATGTTTGCAAGGTGTTCCTAAAGATGGTTTACGGAAAATATTACTTACTGCTTCCGGTGGTGCTTTTCGAGATTGGCCTGTGGAAAAGTTACCAGAGGTAAAGGTTGCTGATGCTATTAAACATCCTAACTGGTCAATGGGGCGAAAAATCACGGTAGATTCGGCAACTTTGATGAATAAGGGTTTAGAAGTAATTGAAGCTCATTATTTATTTGGAGTAGATTACGATAACATCGAAATTGTCATTCATCCTCAAAGTATTATTCACTCGTTAATAGAATTACAAGATACGTCTGTTTTAGCTCAACTTGGTTGGCCAGATATGCGTTTACCTTTGCTTTATGCTTTATCTTGGCCGGAGCGAATTTACACTAATTGGGAAAGATTGAATTTAGTTAAATCTGGTGATTTAACTTTCCGTGAACCAGATCATCACAAATATCCTTGTATGGGTTTGGCTTATGCTGCGGGTAAGGCTGGTGGTTCTATGCCGGCGGTGTTGAATGCGGCTAATGAACAAGCTGTGGCGTTATTTTTAGAAGAGAAAATTCACTATTTGGATATTGCTCGCTGTATTGAATTTGTCTGCGATCGCCATCAAAATGATAACACACAAAATCCCTCTTTAGATGACATTTTAAATGCTGATAAATGGGCTAGACAAGAAGTTTTCACAGCTATGAAAAAGGTAGCAACTCAACCACAGATAATTTCTGTTGGTTAAAAGTTAGCATAATCCTACACTGTACCGAATAGGATTAGTGTAGGATTATATTTTATCTATTTTCTTGGGTTACTCTAGAGATACACCTTATTGTTTATCAAAAAAATGCCAATATAGTTTTGTAGTTGTAATTTTTAGCTTTTCGTCTACCGTTAATTAACCCTTGCACCTAATAAATGTTTGCTGCGTCAAATCAACTGCTATGGTCTATGATAGGCTTGCTCCTCACAATGGGTGGTACTTTTCTAGAAGCCTATGGTATTACCGCACCTTGGAACTGGAGTCAGCACGGAATTGGGACCTTTTCATTAGGTGTCAGCTATCAAATTGGTGCAGTGCTGTTAGTAGGCTGTTTAGGAGGTCAAAATGCTGGTGCGCTCTCGCAAATTGCCTATTTAGTCATGGGATTAACCTTACTGCCAGTATTTGCCGAAGGCGGCGGTATCGGTTATGTTAAGCTATCTCAGTTTGGCTATTTGTTGGGTTTTATTCCCGGAGCTTGGATTTGTGGTTATTTAGCCTTTAAAGCTAGACCTCGGCTAGAAACTCTGGCTTTTAGTTGTTTTTGTGGCTTATTCACTGTTCACATCTGCGGTATTGCTTATTTAATTATTAGTTATATTCTGCCTTGGAAAGGAACAGAAAATTTATCCCTAATTCAAGCTATCCTCAAATACTCCTGCTTTGCACTACCAGGGCAACTAGTAGTTGTTTGTGCTGTCACCATAGTAGCTTATCTGCTACGACATATAATGTTTTATTAGTCATTGGTCATTGGTCATTGGTTATTGGTCATTGGTCATTGGTTATTGGTCATTGGTCATTGGTCATTGGTTATTGGTCATTGGTCAGTAGCAAAGAAGAACAACTAACAACTGACAACTGACAACTGACAACTAACAAAGAACAACTGACAAATTTATTATGCGGATAAAAAATCGCTTTTTTTGGATTGCTGCTTTGATCGCATTTTTATTAGACCAATTGACAAAATACTGGGTAGTGCAAACCTTTAACCCAGGACAAACACTGCCCTTACTCCGGGGGATATTTCATTTCACCTATGTTACTAATACAGGTGCAGCTTTTAGTCTATTAAGTGGCAAGGTAGAGTGGTTACGGTGGCTATCTTTAGGTGTAAGTTTAGTATTAATGACCATTGCATTATCAGGACCATTGTTAAGTTTTTGGGAGCAATTGGGTTATGGTTTGATTTTAGGAGGAGCAATGGGCAATGGTATTGATAGATTTGCCTTAGGGTACGTCGTTGATTTTCTCGATTTTCGATTAATTAATTTTGCCGTATTTAATTTGGCTGATTCTTTTATTAGTATTGGCATTGTCTGTCTGTTAATTGCTTCATGGCAACAAACACCAAGTAATTAAAATTTTTTATGAGTTCCCCCCAACCTCCTCAAAAACCAAAAACTCTACTTGGTCAAGTGACTCAAGCAGTAAGTACCATTCAAGCTAGAGTAAGTTCTTCCATAAAGCTCAAACCCAACGCTAAAGTACCAAAACTGTTAGTGCATGATGCCGGGGCAAATACAAGGGAAGAACATAATCTGTTAGGCGATCGCCATATTCTCGGACGTAGTTCTAAATCTTGTGATTTCGTCGTCCGTAACCAAGTTGTCAGCGCAATTCACCTCTCACTCTCGCGGGATTCCACCCAAAACACTCCCGCTTTCACGATCAAGGATGAAAACTCCACCAACGGTATTTATCTGGGGAAAAGGCGGATAAATGCTCTAGAACTGCGTCATGGTGATGTTATTACCTTGGGACCCCCTCAACTAGCTGCTTCTGTGAGTGTGCAATACATAGACCCACCAGATTGGTATGTGAAAGCTGCTACTTGGACAGCCTATGGGATCGGTGGTGTTACAGTTTTGATTGCCTTGTCCATAGGTGTAGAATGGATGAAATTTTCTGTCAGACCCTTACCTACAGCGACTAAAGCCCCTGTGGTTGTTTATGCCCGTGATGGCTCAACCCCACTGCGTGAGCCGCGAAATATCGCTCACACAGACCTGAAAAAAATATCTGACTTTGGACCATATTTGGCCTCTGCTGTTGTAGCTTCCGAGGACAGTCGTTATTATTGGCACTTTGGGGTAGATCCCTTGGGTGTGTTGCGAGCCGTACTGATTAACAGTCGTAGCGGCGATGTCCAACAGGGAGCAAGTACAGTTACCCAGCAAGTAGCTCGGAGTTTATTCCGTGAATATGTAGGTAGTCAAGACTCTTTAGGACGGAAAGTAAAAGAAGCTGTCGTCTCCCTCAAGTTAGAAACTTTTTACAGCAAAGATGATATTTTACTAACTTACTTAAATCGAGTCTTTTTAGGCGCAGATACTTCCGGTTTTGAAGATGCAGCTAAATATTATTTCAACAAATCAGCCAAAGAATTAACTCTGGCCGAAGCAGCAACCTTAGTAGGGATTTTACCTGCTCCCAATGCCTTTGATTTTTGTGGCAGTGGTCCGCGGAAACTCGGAGCAGCCGATTATCGGAATCGAGTCATTAAGCGACTGCTGGAAATGGGTAAAATCACCCAAGAAGAAGCCAACCGCGCCCGTCGTTCTACCGTCCAAATTAACCCTAAAGTTTGTGAAAGACAAGCCAAAACCATTGCGCCCTATTTTTATGATTACGTCTTTCAAGAACTGACATTAAGACTAGGTCCGGCAGCAGCAAGAGAAGGTAACTATATCATTGAAACCCAACTTGATCCAGCTATCCAAGCCAAAGCGGAAACAGAGTTAAAAAATTCCATCACCAAAGACGGCTCGAATTTTGGTTTTTCCCAAGGGGGAATGGTGACTCTCAACTCGAAAACTGGGGGTATTGTCGCAATGGTAGGAGGGACTGATTACAGAAAAAGCCAGTTCAATCGCTCTGTGCAAGCCCAACGTCAGCCAGGTTCTACGTTTAAAATTTTTGCTTACACTGCGGCCATGGAAAAAGGGATTTCCCCATATAGAAGTTATTCTTGTAGTCCTTTAACTTGGCAAGGTTTTACTTATAGACCCTGCCGGTCTGGCGCTGGTGGTAGTTTAGATATAGCAACTGGCTTGGCACTTTCAGAAAACCCCATTGCTTTGCGGGTAGCAAAAGAAATTGGCTTGAATAAAGTAGTAGATATGGCGCAGCGGTTGGGTGTGAAATCTGATCTGGAGGCAGTTCCAGGCTTGATATTAGGTCAAAGTGTCGTTAATGTTTTAGAAATGACCGGGGCATTTGGAGCAATTAGCAATCGTGGAGTGTGGAATCCTCCTCATGCTATTAGTAAAATTCGAGACAGTAGTGATTGTAAGGATCTTAAAGATCTACAAACCTGTCGGGTAATTTACTCTTTCGATACCGATCCAAATGGTAACAAACGAGTTATCAAAAAAGAAGTTGCCAATCAAATGACTACTTTGATGCGGGGAGTAATTACTAATGGTACAGGTCGTAGCGCCGCTATTGGTTTAGGGGAAGCAGGTAAAACCGGGACAACGAATAATAATGTTGATCTCTGGTTCATTGGTTTTATTCCCAGTCGTCAACTTGTTACCGGCATTTGGCTAGGAAATGATAATAATTCCCCTACATCTGGCAGCAGCGCCCAAGCGGCACAACTTTGGGGTAATTATATGGGGAAAATTACTAAATAATTAAAAATTAATAATTAAAAATTAAAAAATTGGATTCTTCTTTTTTAATTTTTAATTTTGCATTTTTAATTACTTATATCCCTTCCAAGGTTTGACTTCTAATTCACCTTTAGGGGTAAAGACTACTCGAAAATGAGCTAGTGCTTCTTTATTATCGGGTGCAGCTACATTTGAGCCATAAACTGATTGGAACATCTGGGGTAAAGGTGTCTCCCGGAAGTAGTCAAAAGCAACTTGGTTGAGTGGTTCATAGTCAGCAATCACACCTTCTTTATTCACCGCTACTCGATATTTCAAGTTGCTGGCAAAGGTGGGAGTCACACTCCAATTTTGACGAATTGTACTATACAGCTTTTGATTTAGATCTTTGATTTTACTGGTGTCAGTAATTTTTTTGCCAGTTACTTCTGGTGTTTTGGCGTATCCTAGCCAGGGACTAATTTCTAAAAACCTTTTTTGGGTAAATACGACTTTGAATTGAGCAATAGGTTCATTCGGGATGCGATTAGCAGGATTATGGAGCAGCTTGGGTAGTGGTGTTTTATCTATTGCGTCACTAGCTTTCTGACTGACTGCTTTATAACCAACGATACTACCATCGGCGGCGACACCTAAACGATAGACTAAATCCTCTGGCAATTCTGAGCGATTTACCCAAGCTGGATGAATTTGGTTATAAACTTGGCGATTTAATGCCCGTAATTGAGATGCATCTTTTATTTCTGGAACTGTCTTTAAAAGTGTTTCTAAATCTTGAACTGCGGTAGGGGTTGCTGATGTTGTGGGTGTAGTTGTGGGTGTAGTTGTGGGGGTTACTGCTACTGTGGGCGTGGGGATAGAAGTGCTGGACTCAACCTCTGGGTTGACTTGAGGTGGACTGATTTGAGGTGCAGGAATTAAGCTAAAAGCCAGTGCAGCTACAGCTAGACTGGATACGCCCATGGTAGCCGGGATTGCCTGTTTGAGTAAGGTTTGATTTGAACCACTATAACTGCGATTAACTGGGTGTAGTTCTAGGGATAATTCTGGTAAAGTCTGGCTGTCAGCAAAAAACTGATCTACGGCTTCAACTAAATCAAATAATTGGACTGTGTTCAGGACAATTTGAATGGGTTGTCCTTCGCTGGTGTTTCCCTCCAGGTTGTCTCCTGCAATTTCGGTGTGAACAGTTAATCTGTGGCTGTTGCTGTTAATTTTTTGTAATTCAACTAACTCTGAATTATGATTCTGAACTTGAGGGTTGGGGATATTGCTTAAAACTTCTTGGGCGTAGGCGCTGACTGCTCTAACTAAGCTTTCAAAAAATTCCCTGCCACCAACAATGGGTTGAGTATAACTAGATATATAGCATTCTGCATTCACTAATATAGATAGTTGGGGACGCAGTTCTTGAAAGTTAGCAGTCTGTGTCATGTCACTTAACCCCTCTAGGAGCAGGGTACAATTAGGCAAACTATATTTACGTTGGATATTCATTTCTATTTATTCTACCTCACCGTCAAAAAGAGAAATCCAGTACCGTTGCATTCCCGCTGTACCTGTACAAAACAGTAATTTTCCTAATAAGTCTATAGCTAGTTCATCTAATTTTTCATTAGAAGTTAATGCTAGGACACTGGAACGACGGGAATTCATCCGACTTTTAAAATGCGCTCTAAACCTTTCTAGGTAATTAGCTAATCTTAAATTTTGTTCTGGGGGAATCTGCTTCTCAGCCAATTGTTGATATATGGTTAGTAGTTGGCGGATCACAACTGTTAAGCGTCGAGAAATGTAGCAGGCAATAACTACTAACGCTTTGGCTTCTAAAATATCTAAAGGCCGGCGACTATGCGCTCTCCGCATGGGGTTAGATGCTCGCATCCGCCATAAGTTTACCCGGTTTTTGATGATCCCTTGGAGGTCTAATTCTTCAGCAAAGGACAAAATGGCTTCAGAACCGCCTATTTCTAAGGCTTCAATGGCTAGTAACATCAAATCTATTTGTAATCTAGTTCTGGCTGGACATACCTGACCAGCGATCGCTGGATCTGGTAAAGTATCCAAAATCATGGGCATTCCCTGAGCTTTTGGGATGTTTAAAGATGTGACACTAGCAGAGACGTTCATTCTATCAAATACCTTATACGTTTCCAATAAACTGATTTACTTATCCGTCCACCGCTAATTGCTGGCGCGATATGGCAGTTCAATTATATACATTACTTAGTTTTTCTACCCAAATATTTGCATATACATTAAATTTTCAAATTCTTGGTGATCGTCAATGACATTATAGGGTAGGATTTGGCAGAGATTAGGAAAATTTTCGCTTCTTGCCCTTTGTTTCTTCATTGACCACTAACTACTTACGTAAATAATATGGATTTAAAATCTCTGATTCGTGATATACCGGATTTTCCTAAGCCGGGAATTTTATTTCGAGATGTCACTACTCTATTAAGCGACCCGGACGGATTGCGTTATACTATTGATTTTTTAGCACAAAAATGTTCTGAAATTGAACTTCAAGTAGATTATATTATTGGTATGGAGTCAAGAGGGTTCATTTTTGGTGCGCCTGTTGCTTATAAATTAGGTGCTGGTTTTATTCCTGTTCGGAAAAAAGGGAAATTACCGGCAGCGGTTCACTCAATTGAATATCAACTAGAGTATGGTACAGATACATTAGAAGTACATCAAGATGCTTTAGTGCCAGGTAGCAAAGTTTTAATTGTGGATGATTTGATTGCTACTGGTGGCACTGCCAGTGCAACAGCTAAGTTGGTACAAAAGATTGACTGTGAACTGATAGGGTTTGGGTTTATCATCGAACTAATGGATTTGCAAGGACGGAAATATTTACCTGATGTCCCTATTATCTCGCTGGTTCAATATTAGAAAACATAATTGACAACTGACTAATGACTAATGACAAATACAAAAATTTCCTTGGATATAAGTCGAGACTGGCTAATTAGGCGAGTTACGGATGAAACTTTTATTTATGTGATAAAACGGCTTTTACAGGCGCTATTGACAATTTTTTTAGCGTCTGCTTTGTCATTTTTTATTATGAAGTTGTCTCCGGGAGATTATGTAGATACCCTGCGGCAAAATCCGAAAATTTCACCAGAACGGATTGAAGAAATTAGACGACAATTTGGTTTAGATAAATCTTGGCCACAACAGTTTGGATTTTGGTTAAAGCAAATTTTGACAAGGGGTGATTTTGGTACAAGTTTTGTTTATCAACGTTCTGTATCATCGCTGCTATGGGAACGAGTTCCAGCCACGTTGTTATTAGCGATCGCTTCTTTAATTATCACATGGGCGATCGCCATTCCTTTAGGTATTCTCGCTGCTGTGAAACAAAATCGCCGAACTGACCAAGTTTTACAGATAGTCAGTTATGCTGGTCAAGGTATTCCCAGTTTTATTACTGTTTTATTTCTACTATTCTTTGCTCAACTGACTACTCCACTTTTTCCGGTGGGTAATATGACCAGTATTAATCATGCAGACCTGACATGGTTAGGTAAAATTCTCGATATCGCTTGGCATTCAGTTTTACCACTAATTGCTTTAAGTATTACCAGTTTTGCGGGTTTGCAACGAATTATGCGTGGTCAATTATTGGATGTTTTACGCCAAGATTATATTCAAACTGCTCGCGCTAAAGGACTTCCAGAAAATCGGGTGATTTATGTTCATGCTTTGCGAAATGCTATTAATCCGTTAATTACTTTATTGGGTTTTGAATTAGCAGGTTTGTTAGGTGGTGCATTTATTACGGAGAATTTCTTTAACTGGCCGGGTTTAGGAAAGTTAACTTTACAAGCTGTTTTAGCTAAAGACCAATATTTGGTAATGGCGAGTTTAGTAATGAGTGCAGTATTATTGATTATTGGTAATTTAATTGCTGACTTAATTTTAAAAGCAGCAGATCCTCGAATTAAGTTAGAAGATTTGAATTAGTTAGTTGTCAGTGGTCAGTTGTCAGTTGTCAGTTGTTAGTTGTCAAATGGTTTATTATATTATTCGTTCAAGAACAGATGGTAAATATCTCACAGCCCGTGTTGATGATGCTACATCAGGATATTTATTATTATTTAAAGAAGATTTCGAGGCTTTGAGTTATCTCAATACTCATGCTGCTGATTTAGCCAGCCGGTTGACTGTAGAATCTCTTGCTAGTTCCCAAATAGGTAGTTTAATCAAACGTTGGAGTTTTGCTGGTGTAGGCATTGTTAATGATCCTTTATTACCAGAAGTTGAGTTTTTACAGCATATTTAAAGCATAAAAGATTTGGATTTAATGTAGGGGTAGCGCCCCCGTGCCTACCCCGGTATTTGGGGCAACCACAGGGGGTTGGCCCCCTACAAAATTAATTGGTTTAGGGATTTTTAAAATGTTCAATTAATTTTGCCCGACTACTTACAGCGGTTTCCGCTCTTATGAGGTACAAAGTTGAATCATGAAACTCTTGTAGTGCGGGCATCTTGCCCGCTAGATATGTACCTCATAACACCGGGAAGTGCTGTATATCACTTTTCACCTACAGTCCACCAGGCCAAAGCATAAGGTTGAGTAGATTCATTTACCTGCTTCTTAAATTGCACCCGAATTTTATAATTCCCACTAGTAGGAACTGGACAAAAAATATGTTCCACACTATCAACTTCACTCACAGAATCACAAACCACAACTTCATTATTTTTCCCATTTTCCTTAACTAAATAAACATCAAGATTATTTAATCCTTTATCTATAAATGTTTCCCCTATATCATATTCCTGATTATTATTTTTATCATTTAACTCCACCAAACGATCCCAAATTAAAGTAATAGCCACAAAACTATTTTGTTTCAAACCTTTTTGCAAAGCATATTCCCTAGAAGAATTAGCATTAACAATACCATAATCCCAACCAATAGGCGGAACAGTTGCATTAGGTTTCCATTCACCACCATTCAATTGTTGATAGGCTCGAAAGGCATTTAAATGACCTGCTCCCATTTGAGCATCTAGGGGAATTTTAGGATTTTTATAAGCGTCCGTTGCTAACCAATCTTGATTTTGTTTATCAATTAAAGTCCTCGTCATTCCCAACCGTAAACCATCACCACTGTCCTTTATTTTGTCCGCCGAATTGAGTAATATTGCTTTCATGACTTGATGACGACGAGCATCAATAGTCCAATTTCGTTGTTTAGTTCGTAATTGTCTATCCACAAATTCCTGTAATAATGCCACCGTAGCCGTAAATTGTGGGGCGGCAAAACTCGTACCTGTAGATTTATTTAACTTACCATCAGGATTAATTACAGGAATATTAGTCCCAGGAGCAACTATATTAATTGCACTTCTCCCCCCAATATTAAATTCTTTCCCAGCTAAACGATTTTCTATACCTTGATTAATACTCGCCAAATTAGAAACGTGAACTTTATTAAAAATTCCCTCGCGTTCTGAGGAAAAAGCCACATTAATTGCGTTAAAATTATCTGTAGGAATGGGAATCCCGCCTTTGCCTTGATTGCCAGCAATGGCATACACAACATCATGAACACGGCTAGACCAGTCAATACATAATGTTAGTAAAGCATTACCATCTAACATAGCTTCTGGTCGGGGATCACGTTCTAGAGGTTCACCAAAACTAAAATTAATCGCCCGCACATCACCACCATTTTGTAATGCAATATGTTGTGCTGATAAACACTCCTCTGGTTGACCGATTTTTTTTGTAGATCCGACAGCAGAAGAATATAATCGAGCATTTGGTGCGACACCAGGAAAAGCCTTATCTTGACTCACCATGACACCAGAAACATTATAGGCATGAGGATCAACACCAACATTCGACTTGGCGGGAACATTGCGTGAAAACACTGCAAATGGAGATACAGCCCGATTTTTAGATACGGCTTTATCCCAGCCAAACATCCCCGGACGACCAATTTCGACTTGACCAATAGCAATTTTCCGCCCAGTCAAATTATAAGGAGCTTGATGTAGTTTCAGCGCATCAATGCCGTTAGCACCTAAAAAATTGGCAACCTTGACACCTGCAAAGACTGGTAAAGTCAAGCCAGAAAAACCTAAACTCCAAAAAAGTATCCAATTTTTGTACATATTTTGAGGGAAGAGGGGGAAGTTTTCTGAAAAATTTGAGTTTTGAATTAATTTTTAATAATTTCTCCATATTTTGTTACGATACTTACAGACGAAGACGCTTAAAACCCACTAGCCATGACCCAAAATTCATCTCAAAAACCTATAGTTATCGCTCCATCTATCCTATCAGCAGATTTTAGTCGTCTGGGTGACGATATTCGCGCCGTAGACAAAGCGGGAGCAGATTGGATTCACGTTGATGTAATGGACGGACGTTTTGTTCCTAATATTACAATAGGTCCTCTGATTGTGGAGGCGATTCGTCCAGTTACAACCAAACCGCTGGATGTCCACTTGATGATTGTGGAACCAGAAAAGTATGTAGAAGGTTTTGCTAAAGCCGGTGCTGATATTATTTCTGTCCATGCAGAACATAACGCATCTCCGCACTTGCACCGTACCTTGGGACAAATCAGAGAACTCGGTAAGAAAGCTGGAGTTGTACTGAATCCGGGTACACCTTTGGAGTTAATTGAATATGTCCTAGAATTGTGCGATTTAGTGCTAATTATGAGCGTTAACCCCGGTTTCGGTGGTCAAAGCTTCATTCCTAGCGTAGTTCCTAAAATCCGCAAGTTGCGTCAAATGTGCGATGAACGCGGTTTAGATCCTTGGATTGAAGTTGACGGGGGACTAAAAGCTAATAATACTTGGCAAGTTTTGGAAGCAGGCGCTAATGCTATTGTAGCAGGTTCGGCTGTGTTTAATGCTCCTGATTATGCTGAGGCGATTACCAATATCCGTAACAGTAAGCGTCCGAGTCCAGAATTAGCTGCTGTTTAATTTAATACTTGTGATTAAGTAAGACTCAGATCCCCGACTTCTTTGAGAAGTCGGGGATCTATTTTTAACGAATTGACAGAGTTTTAGATTATCTGATCAGGTAATCAGGTATCAGAGTGAAGGTTAGGTAGTGGCGATCGCCAATCGCACAACCAAAACGATCAACATCAGATCCCCGGCTTCTTTTTTAAACTTGTTAATAAATTATCAATTGATGTCAGAAGTCGGGGATCTCAGATTACAGTTTCCTTACCTTACTTCCGTTCAAGAATTTTTCTAAGTCTTTTGTTTACATTCTACAATCTATTTAAGGTTTGGGTATTGACATTTCCAGGGGGACAAGATATTATATAATTGGGTAATGATATTGTTGCAAATTCTATGCTCCTGTGATATTATTAGAGCATGGTTCCTAAAGAATTAAAATTCTACGTCCATACATAAAAATGTCAGCACAATCTTGCAAAAACTCTGCTGACATCTTTTACAAGCGAAAATTTATCTCCTGATTGTTTAGATCAGGTACTCCAATTCCTTAGAAAAAATAGGAGTCTATTTCATGATGCCACAAAATACCGAATATTCGCAACTACCTCATTTTAAAGTTTCAGGAAATCTAAAACTCATACTCGAGGTAGACTTGAGACTCACTAAACAAACTCTTCCCAAGGAATATCTCATTCCTGCAGGGATAGCCTACCATCTTAATGGAGGAAGCACTAGAGGTAAATGGACTTCTCAGCGTGTTAATAAAATGCTGGAAGTTATGAAGTACCAGCAAAGGCATTATTGGCAATGGGAACCCACTATTCAAGGTCAGCAGTTTGCAGACTTCAGTAGTCGAGACCTGAAATGGAGTCCAGAAGTCATCAACTTAATCTTGCAACAACAACCTCAACAGTTGAGGTTAGCTGTCTAAAGCATATTTTTGAAGCTTGATTTCAGTTCATATTCTCCCTTATGAGACTTACCATTTGCGTGAGTCTCTAATGGGGATATATTGACACACGCTTAATTATCACCCCTAGTCCGTAGGGTGGGTTAAGCGCATTTATGCTAAAATGCCATTACTGTACTCTGTAAAGAGTTTTCTGTATGGCTAACGTTACTTACGATGAAATTTTTGGAGCAGTATTAACCTTACCTCCTCTATACAGAGCGATGCTTGCTGAACATCTTCTCAAAAGTCTGGATGAAAAGGAGCAAATTCAACTGGCCACACAGTTATTGCAATGGGTAGAAGTAAAGATTAATAAAGAACCTCAGTCTATGCCAAATAAAGGATTACGACAGCCAGGACTCGGTTTAGGTTCTTGTATATTCAATGATGACTTTGATTGTTTTATTCCTTTAAAAAATCCGTTAAGATAATATTGTTCTGATCACTCTAGGTAAATGACTATGAGATGGGAAGAAGTTTGTGAACATAAACAATTACAAGATTTACCCTTCAAGATTGAATTGAATAAATGGGGGCAAATCATCATGAGTCCTGTAAAAATTAAACACTCTTTTTATCAAGGAAGAATCCAACGTCTATTAGAATCTTTATTGAAAACTGGTGAAGTCATGCCAGAATGTGCAATTAATACATCAGATGGCGTTAAAGTTGCTGATGTAGTTTGGTGTTCAGACCAAAGATTTGATCAAATTCAAGATGAAATATCAGCTTCTATAGCCCCAGAAATTTGTATAGAAGTTAAATCCACTGGTAATACCTTTGAGGAAATGGAATTTAAGAAAAAATTATATTTAGAATCTCAAGCCATTGAAGTATGGTTATGTAATGAACAAGGTCAAATAAAATTCTATAATGAACAAGGTGAACTATCACAATCTTTGTTAGTTCCTGACTTTCCTAAGCAAATTAAACGATAATTTCACTAGAAGTTATCGGCATAGTTACCAAAAAAACATAGTTAGAGATAACCCTTAAATATGACAACCAGCGCAACTATAAACAAAGTGGACTACCTCCGCATCAGTTTAATTGATCGCTGCAACTTTCGTTGTCAATACTGTATGCCAGAAGGCGCAGAACTGGACTATATTGTCAAACAGCAATTATTAACTGATGAAGAACTGCTTACCCTCATTCAAGAAGTATTTATCCCCGTCGGATTTACCCGCTTTCGCTTAACCGGTGGAGAACCTTTACTCCGTCCCCATATAGTTGATTTAGTCGCCAAAATTGCTCATCTTCCCCAAACCGAAGATTTATCAATGACTACAAACGGGTTTTTACTCGCTCCCATTGCCCAAAATCTCTATAATGCAGGTTTAAAAAGAATTAATATTAGTTTAGATTCTTTAGATTCACATATATTTGAAGAAATTATCGGTAATCATGGACGTGGACGCTGGCAACAAGTATGGCAAGGTATTCAAACCGCGTATAATGTGGGATTTGACCCATTAAAATTAAATGTAGTCGTCATTCCCGGCGTTAATGACCATGAAATTTTAGATTTAGCAGCTTTAACCATTGATAAACAATGGCACGTCCGATTTATTGAATTTATGCCCATTGGCAACGGAGACTTATTCAGCGATCGCGGTTGGGTATCTTCCGCAGATTTACGTCAATCCATCCGTGAGCGTTGGGGCTTGACAGAATCCCAAATTCGTGGTAATGGACCGGCTGATGTATTTCAAATTCCTGGGGCTAAAGGCACAATAGGATTTATTAGCCAAATGTCAGAATGTTTTTGCGATCGCTGTAACCGGATGCGTCTGAGCGCCGATGGTTGGCTACGTCCCTGCTTATTAAACGAAACAGGTCAAATTGATTTAAAAACCGCCTTACGTGCTGGTATTAGCACCACCGATTTACAATCACAAGTCAGACAAATATTAAATATCAAATCAGAAATAAACTTTAAGCAACGCGACCCTGGTACTGTCGGCACTTACACCCGTACCATGTCGCAGATTGGCGGTTAGTCATTAGTCAGTTGTTCGTTGTTTAATAACCACTAACTACTGACCACTGACCACTGACTACTACGCTTGACGTGAGTAGTATTCCACCACAAGTAGTTCATTAACTTGTAGAGCTACCCATTCCCGTTCAATCACACTATTGACCTTACCAGACAACTTAGTTTTATCAAACTCTAGATGACTAGGAAGGTTAGCTAAACCGGGATATTGCAAGTTAGCTTCCACCAACTTCTTAGAAGCTTCTCTGTTTCTCACAGCGACTTCTTCACCAGGACGGCATTGATAGCTGGCAATATTTACTGGTTTGCCATTAACAGTTACATGACCGTGATTTACCAATTGACGGGCGGCTGGAATTGTGGGAGCCATACCCATGCGGAAAACCGTATTATCCAGGCGCATTTCTAACAATTGTAGCAACACCTGTCCAGTAGAACCAGCAACTCGTCTGGCTTTACGAACATAACGGAGCATTTGTTTTTCAGTTAAACCGTAGTTCATGCGGAGTTTTTGCTTTTCCTCTAAACGGATAGCATACTCAGAGCGCTTCTTACGGTTTTGACCATGTTGTCCGGGGGGATAAGCACGTCTAGCACTCTTCCGAGTTAAGCCTGGTAATTCGCCTAAACGACGGACAATTCTGAGGCGGGGTCCTCTATATCGGGACATGAGTTTCCTTAATTTAATCCTTCTAAAATTTTATTCAGACCTACCATTATGGCATAGTTCCCAAAAGCATAGACATTTTATAAGAAAAATGCTGAAAACCCTTGAGAAACAGCAACGCAGTTGCATTTTTCGGACTTCAGGCAAGGGATGAAAGCTGATTGCAGCATTTATACTGCGCTAAAAATGCTAGAATGCTCTTATCAGTACAAGATTTAAAAACCTACCCCCGGACTGGGGGAAAGTCTACGCCCAGAAAATCTTGAGGAGATATCAGCACGCCCAAAGGGCAAACGTGTTGAGCCTGGGAACCTTAGTGATAAGGATATTAAGAGCGTAATCTCTTAAGAATCCCCGTCTCTTTAGAGCGGGGAGTGTCAAAGCTAAATTGCCTTTTATTTACCGCTAATATTCACCAGAAATCAATCCTTTGAATTCACCAATTTTCGGTGGATTTCTGGGGAAAAGCACCGACATTCCTGGATGGTAGAAGATTGGGACTAAGTTCTACGGTAGCATAACCTTGGTGGAATCGAAAACGGTTATCTTAAAAAGCGAAAAAAAATGAGTAACTTTGGGAACAAACAAACCAATTATTTCTTCAGAGGATTCACAGCATCATTGATAACTATAGGTGGATTACTATCCAGTAGTTTGCCTACTATGGCTGTTACTGATTCCTACGAAAATGACTATCGGGTTTGTGCTGCTCAACTTTTGAGCGTGGGTATCACAGCTAAACCGGCATCTCAAAGTTGTGCCGCTGCACTCCAACCACGAGAGTTATCCTCATGTGTAGCAAAAATTCATAAGCTTACACAAATCACACCTGTGGAGGCCCTTTCTTCCTGTCGTCAGGCTCGTATTCCACAGGATCTAGCAACCTGTGTAGTTAGCATTAGTAAAAGTTATCAGGGTTCAGAAAATTCAGCTACTTTAACATCCTGTGGTCGCAGTTTGTTACCAGTAACCTTTGCTAATTGTGTAGTTGGTTTACGTCGAGAAATTGATTTAAGTCCTACTCAAGCATTAAAAACTTGTATTGATGCCAGTGAAGGATCTAGCGGTTTCGGCGCGGTGTCTACAAAGCCATTGGGTTCTAACTCCCAGCAATAGACTTTCGCTTTAGCCCCTCAACTCCCATGAGTAAATAGATTCATAACGGTAGGGCTGGTAAGTATGCCACCCTACCCAACATAAAAATTTTGTTTTCTATTCATCTTTATTACCAACAACCATTTGTAAGATCATCGGTATTCCGCCTTCTTGGTGATATTTATCTCCCCAAGAACGAATGATTTCGTCTAGTTCCTCCATTGCTGGCTCAATCCAATCCGGCGGAATATCCAGTTCTTCCACAGCCCGCATCGTGTTTGGTTTACGCTCTGCCCAATATTTCATCATCCGGAAATACCGAGCCGTATCCTCTACCATTGTGTACGTGCGCTCTTGATCATCGGCTGGAGCATAGAACGGACGAGTGAGAGCATAAAAGGGCATTCCCCAGGGACAATCAATGCGTGTTACCGTTCCTGAATACAATAGCCGACGCTTGATGTGTTCCGCTAATGCTTCACTCAATGGCATCTGATGATTAGCAGGTAATTCTTCCTGCGATCGCTTATGGAGAAAGTCAATTAACTCCATAAATTCAAATGAGGTAACTAACTTGGCATCAGGAAGATTGTCTGGCAGCTTTTGCTCAATTTGTTTTTTCTCTTCACTGGTCAAATTCGTACCGGGGACGCGGGATCTTCCCGGTATCCAAGGATATTTTTCCATCCAGACATAGGGAAGTTGAATCAGATAGCGCGGTTCTTGGGAACCCAGCATTTTGAGAAGTTTGCCTTCAGTTAAAGCCAGTCTTACTTCTTCAACAATGATTTTCACTCGTTTCGGCTCAAGGTGGTGCAAATGCCCAGTCATTCTCAGGTTTTGCCCCTGCTCTAGATAGGTCATGTAAATTGCACACTTGGCTGCTGTTGCGGCTGCATCTAGAAATGCTCCATGCCTGTGGCCACTTGTCCGCATGGCACTAAAGGCAAGATAAAGCATGATCTGATCCATCGCACTAGGTCCAAGACGCTTGATCAGATCGATGTCGTTGGTCATATTCTACAGACGGATAAATGGCTTGTTTACAGGTGTGATATTCAAATCAAACTACGAATTATACACCCAGTTGGATACAAATATTTTAAATCTAAACCTAAAATTACTGTTTGACTCGGGAATTTTTAGGTGATAAATGTTGGGGGTGTAAATTGGTAGTTTCTCTCGTCAGACTAACTAACCCCCTCCCCTGGTATGACTCGAAGA
The DNA here is from genome assembly GCF_028330815.1 of Dolichospermum lemmermannii CS-548. Classification (NCBI taxonomy): domain Bacteria; kingdom Bacillati; phylum Cyanobacteriota; class Cyanophyceae; order Nostocales; family Aphanizomenonaceae; genus Dolichospermum; species Dolichospermum lemmermannii. The sequence goes on along the minus strand of NZ_JAQMTJ010000221.1, from coordinate 227 downwards.
CTTTAGATACTCAGGGTGTTGGGATACAGGGGTATAGAGTAAGCAGGAGGAACGGCAGATGATTTGCATTTTGTATCTATCAAACCATTATAACCCACATTCCGCACCCCAAAATGTTACAGAGGGAAATTACGGAGATGAAAATCAAAGGGAGCATCAAAACAAACAGATAAAGTGAAAAAAGGCATTTGAGAAACAGTAAATCACCAAAAATGTCATCAAAATCT
>NZ_JAQMTJ010000220.1:0-13269 GCF_028330815.1 Dolichospermum lemmermannii CS-548 | reverse complement strand
AAGTAGAACGGCTTGAATAATTCAAAGTTTGTAGTGAGGAATTTATTCCTCATTTGAGGGCTGAAGCCCTTACTACGAAATCATCTCCAGATTTTTTACATTACTTAATCTACTTTGATTTATTTTCGTCTACTTACTTACCTTCAATACCAATTAGAGGAATATTTGGATTATTTAACCATAGTTTTAAATTGGCAATTTCTGCTGTTCTTCCTTGCCAATTAGCCGAACTTTTATTAGGGTTTCCCGCTTTGAGAATCCCCGGTGATTCTGATTTGGTGCTGCTTTCTATGAGTGCTGCTATCTTATGTATTTCAGCAATGTCACCACCATAGATATTAATTACTTTGGGTTGTTGTAAGTTCTACTCAAGTTGGGGTTAACAACATCACGTCCTGCATTTATCTGTGTACTCTCATCGTAAGATTGAGCATTAACACTAGAAGAACTATCATCAGATTTTTGTGTTTGTAAAATCTTAGCTATTTCTTCAGCTAATTCTGTATCTGCTTCTAAAATCTCCCTCATTTGTACCCGGAAAGCTGCTTGTAAATCATCATCATCTGGGTTTTGTTGAGCCTTCGTAGCAGCTTTTTTAGCTTCTTCCTTAGCTTCCACCTTCGGCCATAACTTATCCCAAATCGCTTTAGCCCTATTCCAAACATCCTCACCGACTTTCTGGGAAGCACCTTCTGCGGCTTTATTACCCATAGTCAGCAAAAAAGGCATACAGGGAGCGAGAAACTTAACAATTGCAGCGATATCCATGAATTTATGCGGTTTAACTACTGTTAGTTATACAGAGTCATGATAGCACATTCCTAACGGAGTCAATGTGTTTTAATAATAATTTAAATTGCTCCTTTGATAAACTCTTCTTAGCAAAAACAATGATTTAAATTCACAAAAACCGTAGAGTTGCAGAGTATGCGCCCTCAATTCCATCACCTCAAATCAACAACTAAATAATGACATTATCCAACATTGCCAGTAATAATAGATATTAGTAAAAAATCACATATTGATTACCAGCAAATATGAAACGTCGTGACTTTATAAATTGGGTAGGATTAGGTTGTTTAGCGAGTTCCTTACCTGTCGCAATTGCAGCCTGTTCTCCCGAAACGAGTACATCTGCTAATGCTGCCACGAAAGGCTGGCAAAAAGTTGGGACTGTGGCACAATTAGACAAAACTGGGCAACTATTAGTAGAAGATTCAACCATTGGCGCAGTATTAGTAGTTGGCACATCTAAAGCCGCAGAAAATCTGATTGCTGTTAATCCTACCTGTACTCATCAAGGTTGTAGCATCGACTGGAACGCAAAACAAGGTAAATTTGTCTGTCCCTGTCATGGTGCAAAATTTGCTTCTGATGGTAAAGCACAAGAAGGTCCTGCTAAAAAACCGCTGAAAACTTACCAAGCTAAAATTGAAGGTGGTTCTATCTTAGTTAAAGCAACTTGACAATCTCCAGGCTGTCATCATATAGCAGATTTTGCTCTAAGAGGTTGTTTGAAAAGTATTAGATGAAACCGATAATCTCCAGAAACCTAACCCCCCTTCCCCCCTTCCCTACAAGGGAATGGGGGTTTCAAACCCACATTCCGCGTCGGGGAGAGGTTTGGAGAGGGGTTTATTTATACATTAAAAACTTTTCAAACATCCTCTAATGAGGTACAAACTTGAATTATGAAACTCTTGTAGTGCGGGCATCTTGCCCGCTGGATATGTACCTCATAGCAGGAATCGGGAGGAAAGAGGCAGCGGGAAATAATTTTCTGACTTTATTCCCTATTCCTTGTTATATCAGTTGTTATATAACGCATCAATTCAGTATGCACAAGTATTTTTGCTAATGTGATTATGTAAATTAAATGCTGGACAACAAATTAAATTAAATTAAAATTATACAGATAACCCGTTAAATTAATAAGAGTTATTCATTTATACTTAGGTTCTATTAAAATGCGTCTAGAGCAGTTGCAAGCCTTTTTGGCGATCATTCAAACAGGTAGCTTTCAACAAGCAGCTAAACAATGTGGTGTGACTCAATCAACTATTAGTCGGCAAATTCAGGCATTAGAAGCAGATTTGGGCATAGAATTATTTCATCGCAGCACCCATGCCAAATTAACCTTAGGAGGTGAACGCTTACTTCCTCGTGTGCATAAAATCTGCCAGGAATGGGAATCTGCTACACAGGAATTAACAGATTTAATGGGGGGAAAGCAACCAGAACTATGTATTGCAGCAATTCATTCAGTCTGTGCTTCTTACCTACCACCAGTGTTACAAAAATTTTGTCATCATTATCCAGAGGTACAATTGCGAGTCACATCATTAGGAAGCGATCGCTCTCTGAAAGTCCTCAAAGATGGTTTAGTAGACTTAGCAATTGTAATGCACAATCGCTTTTTAATCACCGGCAAAGAAATGGCCGTAGAATTGCTATATGAAGAACCCATAGAAGTCCTCATCGCAGCAAATCATCCCCTATCTGAATATGAATCTATCCCCTGGTTAGAGTTAATTCGTTATCCCCAAGTGGTATTTAAAGATGGTTATGGAATGCAACGTCTGATTCAAGATAAATTTGAACAGATGAAAGCTACACTCAAAGCAGCTTTAGAAGTAAATACCCTGGATGCCTTTCGGGGAGTAGTTCGTCAAGGAGAACTCATTGCCTTACTTCCCCAATCAGCATTAATAGAAGCCAGACATGATCCCACCCTGGCAGTTCGTCCCCTAGCCGAAAATAGTAATTTAGCTGATAATTCTAGTTTAACTCGTCGGGTAGTGATGGTAACAACTCAAGATCGTCTCCACATTCCCCCTATTCAATATTTTTGGCAACTTGTCAAAGATAATATTCCGGAAATAAAAAATTAAAAATAAACTATTACCTTTTTCCACTGACAACTGACAACTGACAACTAACAACTAACAAATGACTAATAAATTTAGAGAATTTATTCAAAAAGTAGGTAGTGGAACTCACACATCAGATAATTTAACTCGTGCTGAAGCCGCTACTGCAACAAAAATGATGTTATTAGGTGAAGCCACACCAGCGCAAATTGGCGCATTTTTAATTGCTCACCGCATTAAACGTCCCACAGGTGAAGAATTAGCAGGGATGTTAGACAGTTACTATGAAATCGGACCCAAATTGCTACCAATAGCCCAACCTGTGATAGTTTTGGGTGTACCCTATGATGGCAGAACCCGCACTGCACCAATTAATATAATTACGGCTTTATTATTAGCTGCTGCGGGACAACCTGTAATTATGCACGGAGGAGATCGCTTACCGACAAAATATGGTTTACCTTTAATCGAGATTTGGCAAGGTTTAGGAATAGATTGGACTGGTTTATCACTCGAACAAACCCAGCAGGTTTTTGAACAAACAGGAATTGGTTTTATTTATACACCTAAGCATTTTCCTTTAAATCAAACTTTGTGGGAATACCGTGAGCAATTGGGTAAACGTCCACCGTTAGCAACAATGGAGTTGATTTGGTGTCCATATACGAGTGATGCTCACATTATTGCCGGTTTTGTTCATCCACCCACAGAAGGAATGTTTCAGACTGCTTTGGGATTACGTGGGGTGAATAAATACACTTTGATCAAGGGTTTAGAAGGTAGTTGTGACTTACCGCGCGATCGCACAGCTATCATTGGCTTATCTTCATCAAACCCAGAAATCTTAACCCGGCTACAACTCGCACCGAGTGAATATGGCTTTATCACTAAAAACGTTCCCCTCACAACCACAGAAGAACTCATTAAGGAAATGCAGGGGATTTTAACGGGAAAAACCAGCGAACTAAGCCAAACAGCCCTATGGAATGGTGGTTTTTATCTATGGCGCACTGGTATTTGTTCAGATATGCAAGCTGGTATAGACACAGCCGCCGAACTAATCAGCAGTGGTGTATTAGCAGCTAAACTGCAACAAATTAATACTTTGCTGCAAAGATTTTAATCGGTAATTGGTGATAAAGTTTTTGTTCTCACCCTATTTATCCTGTTTATCCTTTAATCCTGGACATCCTGATTCAGACAAAAGCTTACCACTGAGAAGACTGAAGTTGATAATTTTTAACCGTAGATTCTACAAGAATTGGAACTAACTGCACAGCACAGGCTTTTAATTCCGGTTGCAGGGAATCAGGACAAGCTTCTGAATGGGTAAGAGCGTTAGCTTCTGCATCATCTGCCCACAGTTTACCCCAGTGCATAGGGACAAAGACAGTACCGGGAGAAATAGCTTTTGTAACTTTAGCTGGAAACTTAGTTGTACCACGACGCGATCGCACCTCTAACCACTGATTATCAATAATACCCAAAGCAGCAGCATCACGGGGATGAATCTCAATAAACGGTTGCGGGTGCAGTTTGCGAATTTTCTCAATTCTGCCCGTACGCGTTTGTGTATGCCAATGACCGTATAATCTACCAGTAGTTAATATAAAAGGATAATTCTCATCCGGTGGTTCAGCAAGTCCTTTTGAATAATATGCACCAAACTTAGCGCGTCCATCAGGTGTATGAAATCGCAAATTATTATATAGACGTTTATTTTCTGAATTACTACCCTGTGCATAAGGCCAATGAGTTGGACCTTGTGCGGCTAAAAACCCATGACTTAAACCCGACATATCACAAGGACGCTGACGAGTTAATTGAACAAATTCCTGATAAACTGCGGCGGAATTCTGAAAATTAAACTTATCATTAAAACCTAATCTTCTTCCCACTTCTGCGAAAATTTCCCAATCAGGTTTTGCTTCTCTGGGTGGTTCACGAAAAGCCGAACATAGCGTTACCATTCTTTCCGAATTCGTCATAATCCCAGTTTTTTCACCCCACTGTGCCGCAGGTAACAAAACATGAGCATAAGCTGATGTTTCCGTAGGGTAATAAGCATCTTGATAGATAGTAAAAGGAGATTTTAACAACGCCTTTTTAGTTCTTTCTAAATCGGGCATACTCACAGCCGGATTAGTGGCAGCAATCCACAATAAACCCACATTTCCAGTTTCTAAACCAGTGATCATTTCCCAAGCAGTTAAACCAGGAACAGGGGAAATTTGTCCTCTTTCCAAACCCCAAAAATCCTCAACTTCTGCGCGATGTTGGGCATTTTTTACCAACCGATAACCCGGTAATAAATGGGCTAACCCTCCCGCTTCTCTGCCACCCATAGCATTAGGTTGACCAGTTAAAGAAAAAGGACCCGCACCAGGTTTACCGATTTGTCCCGTCATTAAATGTAAATTAATAATAGTTCTAACTTTAGCCGTACCTTCTGAAGATTGATTAACACCCATTGACCATAAAGAAAGTACAGATTTTGATTTTCCCCAATATTTAGCAGCAGTTTCTAAATCTTCAATACTAATACCACAACGACTCGCCACTACCTCCGGCGAATAATGCCGAATTACCTCAGCATAAGCCGGAAAATTGCTAGTACAATCATCAATAAAAACTGTATCTATATAATTCCATTTCATTAATAAATGGGCAATACCATTTAACAAATCAATATCTGTACCGGGACGAATAGCTAAATGTAAATCTGCGGCTTCGGCTGTGGGAGTCCGCCGAGGGTCAACCACAACCATTTTAACATGGCGATTTTTTTTATGATATTTTGCTAACTTATTAAAAATAATGGGATGACATTCTGCTGTATTTGTACCAATTAAAAAAGCACAATCAGTTAATTCTAAATCATCGTAACAGCAAGGAGGACCATCAGCACCAAAACTTTGAATATACCCAGATACCGCACTAGACATACACAACCGGGAATTAGCATCGAAATTATTAGTTCCTAAACAACCTTTAAGTAACTTTTGAGCAATATAATAATCTTCTGTTTGAAATTGTCCAGAACCATACATACAGATAGAATCTGTGGCTTGATTCAATCTCAATGTTTGAATCCGGTGGGTAATAATATCAAAAGCTTCATTCCAACTCACACGCCGAAATTCTGCATCTAAAGAATCGCGCACCATGGGATAATTTAATCTACTTTTATCCAAAGATTCAGCAATAGTTGCACCTTTAACACATACCATTCCTTGACTAGAAGGATGGGATTTATCACCCCTAACTCGCCAAATAGGAATTCCTTCACTATCTCGATTTGTGGCTTTTCCATGTTGGGCTGGTGCAGAAACTTCTAAACCACAACCAACCCCGCAATAAGGACAAAGTGTTTTGGTAAATTCTGTCATAATATTTGCAGGTTTAAAAAGTTATTTCGCGCAATCTCTCTTAGAGATCCCGCAGGGTAGACGCTAAGGAGCAAAGGCGCAAAGTTATGATAAACGAACCACAGAGGCACAGAGGACACAGAGATAATTTCATAAGAGGAGAAATATTTTTAATTTCTAGTTTTTATCTTCTTACCTTTGCGCCTTTGTGTGAGATAATTATTCTTCTATTAAAACAGATTGATGATTAATTATTTCTCCTTCATTTTCATTATCAGATGCAAATGAATTTTTTGGTTCTTTGAGGAAGAATCCACACATAAAGGCGCAAATCATGGCGGCTATTCCCATTGTGGCAAATAGGGTTGATGGGTCTGTTAAACTATAGATTGTTAGATAAACTACGCCGCCAAAGTTACCATAAGCACCGACGTTTCCGGCTATTTGTCCGGTTGCTTCTTTTTTGATTAATGGCACTATTCCGTAGGTTGCACCACAACCAGCTTGAGCAAAGTAAGCCGCAAACATTGTGACAGCAATTGCGAGGGGGATAGGCCAATCTTTGTTAATGAAATGTGCCATTAAATAACCAATTGCAATCCCAGCAGAAACTATTGTCATTGTCCATTTACGCGAACCTAATTTATCGGAAATTAAACCACCACTGGGACGAGAAACTAGGTTAAGAAAGGGATAAATGGAGGCAATCATGCCGGCGACAATATGTTCTAAACCAAAGGTTTTTTCAAAGAATGCCGGGAGCATGGAAACGGCTGCAAGTTCTGAACCAAAGTTGGTAATGTAGGTAAATTCTAATAATGCTACTTGACCGAATTGATAACGTTGATTTGCTGGGTAGGTTTTTTGTCCTGTTAGTAATTCGTGATTGACTTGATAAGCTTGGTAACTTTGGTAAGCAAATAATCCTGCTAATACAATCCAAACTATATACATTTGGCTGAGTGTGAGGAAATGAATTTTCTTTTGTTCTAGTCTCCAAGCTAATAAACCCAATGCGAATATTAAACCAAGGTTGGAAACAATCAACGCCCAAAAGCTTTTGATAGAAGTTACTTCTAAAGAACCATTTTTCTTGGGTTTTTGATAAACTTTACCGCTGGGTGTATCTTGAACGCTTTTATAGTAGAATAATCCGTAAATTGCAGTGACAATTCCTGTTAAGGCAATTGTGAATCTCCAGTTAGAACCGCCACTACCTAAAAAGCTGGTTGCAATTGCAATTGTTGGTAATGCAAATTCTGCTCCAAATGCTCCAAAGTTACCCCAACCGCCATAAATACCTTGAGCAATTCCCATTTCTTTGGGAGGAAACCATTCGGCTACCATGCGGATTCCTACCACAAATCCAGAACCGACTATTCCCATTAATAAGCGACTAATAACTAATTGGTTAAAGTCTTGGGCTAATGCTGTTGCTAAACAAGGAACAACTGCAAACATTAATAAGAGGGAATAGGTAATTCTTGGACCAAATTTATCCAATAACATCCCAATAATTAGACGAGCGGGAATTGTTAATGCTAGGTTACAAATTCCTAATGTTTTAATTTGTTCAGGAAGTAAATGTAATTCTTTTCCAATTGTGGTAGCGAAGGGGGCAAAGTTAAACCAACAAACAAAGGTTAGGAAAAATGCAAACCATGTCTGATGTAGTATGCGATAGCGTCCTTGGAATGAAAATAATCTTTTTAACATTTCTTTTCTCGCTAAATAATTGAATTTCTGAAAAATTGGATATAAAAATCCAAGGACAATTATGAAATTGCCTAAATTGATGATTTATCAAACGCGGATAAACGCAGATAAACGCGGATGATTTTATGTCTAGTTATTGAGGTTAAATTATTGCTGGTTCTCGCAATTTTGCCCCAAATTTGGTAATTAGTATTTCTCTTAATATGGGCTGTAAGTCTTCGCAGGGAATACTTTTTTGCACACAAGTTCCTAAATGTGCGTCTTTCCCCACTGTTCCACCCATGTAAATGTCTACACCTTCCAACATTTTGCCATTTTTACGCACTTTAGTTCCCATTAAGCCAATATCGGCTACTTGGGGCTGTCCACAGGAGTTAGGGCATCCTGTCCAATGAATTCGCACAGGACGTGATAAAGTTAGTTCAGATTCCAATGATTTAATTATTGATAGGGCGCGATTTTTGGTTTCTATTAAGGCAAAGTTGCAAAATTGTGCGCCTGTACATGATACTAGCGATCGCATTAATAAACCAGGATTAACTGAAAATTTCTCCAATACTGATTCTGTGAAAAATGCTGTTAAACTGGAATCAGGAATATTCGGGATAATGACATTTTGTTCTACGGTAAACCGGATTTCTCCGCTTCCGTAAACTTCCGCTAATCTGGCAATTTCCAACATATCATCAGCAGACAATCTGCCGACGGGAATATTTAAACCTGCGTAGTTAAATCCAGGTTGTTTTTGTTTATATATGCCCACATGATCCCGTTTTTCCCAGTCAATTTCATCTTTTGCTGCTGCGGGTAATAATGATTTTCCAAAATGCTTTTCCACTTCTGCGCGGAATTTTTCTATCCCCCATTCATCAAGTAACCACATTAACCTGGCTTTTAGTCTATTTGCACGTAAGCCATGATCTCGGAAAATCTCGACAATCACTTTACATAATGATACAACTTGGGCGGGAGATACCCAAACATTTAAAGGAATGGCTGCTTCACAACGTTTGGCGGAAAATAAGCCGCCGACAATGACGTTAAAACCAAAGATTGGGGTTTCATCTTCATTTCCCCAAAAAGCGGGAATAAAGGCTAAATCGTTAATTTCTGCGTGAACTGAATTATCTCTGCCTCCAGTAATCGCAATATTAAATTTCCGGGGAAGATTGCTAAATTCTGGATTACCTTCACCGTTGTTAGTCAGCATATCCTGGACTTGCTGCACTAATTCTCTGGTATCATAAAACTCATCTGCATCCAAACCCGCTACAGGATCACCTGTAATATTACGAACGTTATCCATGCCGGATTGGATAGTAGTCAATCCGACTTTGTGAAATTTATTAAAGATATCGGGAATATCTTCAAAGTTGATCCCGCGTAGTTGTATATTCTGTCTAGTGGTAATATCGGCGCTGCCATTTTCACCGTAACGCTGTACCACTTCTGCTAAAACTGACAATTGATTGCTGGTGAGAATACCGTTAGGTAGACGCATTCGCATCATGAATTTACCGGGAGTGACAGGACGAAAAAATACACCTAACCATTTTAGGCGATGGTTAAGGTCGTTTTCGTCCATTGCTTCCCAACCGACTTGGGCAAAATTCTCTATTTCGTTTTTAACTGCAAGTCCGTCTTTTTCGGCTTTGAATTTCTCGAATTTATTGAGTTTGTCTGTGGTAGTTGCTGTTTCTATCATGATCTTTTTTTGGGGAACAGGACTTAATTAACTGTGTATCCGTGTTCTTATCGGTTATGTGCTTGCCACGTTGGGGAAATAACTGATAGTAGTTTCCTGGTTGGTGGTGTGACAGTTGCGATATTGTTACGTTAGTGTGATTTTTCATAACAGTTCGTATAGTAGGTTACTAAATTTTGGTAATTATGCGAAAATAGGATATAAATATTGCGGTTATTGCATAAATTATTTTAATATACGAATTTATATAGATACAAGCGATAATGGTAGTATGGTTATTCGCATAGGTAGTCTATTTATTTGGTTCTTCGGTATTTGTTATGCTAAACTATTAAATAAAATGCCAGGTTAATAGGCATCTAATTCGGAAATTTTCAAAGTTTTTAAATCCATCTCTAATAACTTGTTGTATTGGTTCATTTGATGACGAAATTATTAAATTTCGCTGATATTTTAGGGGGGTAATGAAATGTAAGGCACTATTCATCTGTTTGAAATTAAAAACATCTGTTTAAGTGCGATTATTTATTTTCTCCGTTGAGTTAAGAGGCTATGCTATAATAACATATACTGTTAAAAATGTCTCACAAAAATATGAACAACACATCTCTAAAAGAAGAAACTGCCTTTAACCGCATTTCAGCAACTGTAAAATATTTGATTGCTAATAATAGTGTGTATCAAGAAAGATTGGAACAAGATAAAATGATCCAGAAAATGTATGAACTGTTTACTAAACCAAATTCTGGTGATGATGTAGACACAATTGCTGAAGATGACTTAACAGAAAGAATTAGTAAAATGTTAGCTGTAGAAGCAATCAGTGGTTTGTTAAATGATTTTACACCAGAAGAAATGGCAATATTTGATGAAGCAGTGAAACGTAAATAAGTCAATGGGATATCTACTAGATACTAATATGGTTACAGCAATTCTCAAGGAAAATCCAAAAGTAACCAATCAGCTAGAAAGTTTGAATCGCCAAAACGAGGAAGTTTTCATTAGTGGGATTACTTACTATGAAATTGAGCGAGGACTCTTAGCAGTTAAAGCGGTAAAGAAATTATCAGACTTTGAATAATTTTTGAAGAAATACCAAGTTTTACTCTTGGACGATATGGCAATTTTTCAGAAAGCGTCAGAAATTTATGCTGATTTAAAACAAAGAGGTTTACCAATTCAAGATGCAAATATATTTATCGCAGCTACGGCTATTATTCACAATTTAATTGTAGTTTCCCATGATTCTGATTTATTAAGAATCAAAGAATTGCAATTGGAAGATTGGTTACAAGAGGAATTAAATTAAATCGTTTTTAATCAACCGTTTTTGTAAAGCCACAACAACAGCTTGAGAGCGATCGCTCACTTCTAGTTTATGTAAGATAGTATGGACGTGAACCCGCACTGTTCCCGGTGTAATATAAAGTGCCAGAGCAATTTCTTGATTAGTTTTTCCCGCTGCCAATAGTAATAAAATTTCTTGTTCTCTTTGTGTTAGTTTATGAGTAGACTTTGAGCTATTTTCTGATTCAAAATGGTGATGATCTGATGCAAAGGTAGAACGAATTTCCCTAGTTGCAGTTTCATCCCACCAAGATGCCCCAGATGCGACGGAACATAGTGCCAATACCAATTTTTCAGCCGCAACACCTTTAAGACAATAACCTTGAGCGCCCACTTCAATTAACCGCGTAATCAGAGATTTTTGGGAATGGGAAGTGAGGACTAAAACTGGTAAATTGGGATATTTTTGTTTAATTTGATAACAGGCTTCAATTCCGCCAATTCCTGGTAATCCTACATCTAAAATAACGACATCAAGAGGGTGCTGGTTGACTAACTCAATGGCTGTTTCACCATCTTCCGCTTCCGCGATAATATCCAAACCAGTTTCTTGCTGCAATCGCACACGCAAGCCCAAACGGAAAAGTTCATCATCCTCAACTAGGAGGATTTTTATGGGGGTAGAAGACATCTGATGTTGTTTAAGATTGAAATGGCAAAACAGGGAGCTTGAAGGCAAAAATAGCGCCATTGGGAACTCTGTTTTCTGCCCATATTATACCGTTATGAGCTTCAATAATTTGCCGAGATAAATAAAGTCCTAATCCCGAACCTTTAGCTTGGCGTTGGGAAAGCTCACCGCGATAGCGTTCGCGGAGCGTGCCGGAGGGAACTAGCGCTCCGTAGGAATCGCTATTTCCTTGGTAAAATCGTTCAAATAAGTGGGAAAACTGTTCAGGTTGGATACCTGCACCTGTATCTAAAATTTTGACAACTTGATAGGAAGTTTGCGGTTCTAAGACAATTTCGACATGATCACCGCGTCGAGAATGGTTAATAGCATTAATCAGCAAATTGCTAAAAACTCGTTGCAGTTGCAAAGCATCACCGCGCACCCAAAGAGAGCGTTTCCAATCAGAATCACCATAGTTTAATGATAGATGAATGCGACGATTTGCTGCTAATTCAATTAAAGTAGCCGTTGCTGTTTCTGCTAAGATACTTAAATCCACAGGAGCTAAATCTAGTTTTAAGCCTTCTGTATCATTGCGATAAACATCTAACAAAGTTTCTAATAAATCAAGGGAAGTTTCATGGCTGCGTGCCATTGTTGCTAGAACTTTCTGTTGGGTTGGTAAAACTGCACCAAATTTTTCTTTTTGAAAGGCTTTAATAGTTTCAACTGCTCCTAAAAGTGGCGTTTTTAAATCGTGAGTAAGTGTGGAAGCAAAATCTTCTCTTAGTCTTACTAATTGGGCTTGGGATTCGAGTTTAGTTTGAGTGAGGGCAATGGCTTTTTGAGATTTTCGTAATCGCTGACTTAAAAATCCGGTGACTATCAAAGCTATTGCAGCAATTACTCGACTAGCAACAGTAGAAGCTCGAATTGATTCACCTCCAGGTATCCACGCATTTAACATAGTTAGAAAAACAGCAAGAAATGTTGCGCCTATTGTTGCCATTCCCCCAAACCAAGAATTGACTAATAAAATTGCTCCACTGTAGAGATATCCAAAAACATAATCATTGGGGGTAGAATATTCTAAAACTGCTAGAAAGATAAATATAGTGACAATTAGTAATATTTTACCAAGACGTAAGTTATTGTTTATTAATTTATTTTTTAAAGATGCCATTTACTAACTTACCTTTTCTCAACTTATACAACTATAACAATTATCAAGGCTCAGATCCCTGACTTCTTAAAGAAGTCAGGGATCTTGATGGGATCTTGTTTACTAGCGTTTAGATTTCTTCTAAACTTTACTAAACACTGATATATATCTTTAGGTAGACACATAAATAGAAAAATAAACGATTTTTATATCCTTGTACTCCTTGTTTTTATTGCCACAATAATTGATGATATAAATTAATCATCTCAAGATTACTATCTAAATCAGGATTTTTAGGATGAAATAATTAACAAAAATGATACTGAAAGTAAGCATTTAGCCGTCAGCTAAGTAAGTAGACGAAAATAAATCAAAGTAGATTAAGTAATGTAAAAAATCTGGAGATGATTTCGTAGTAAGGGCTTCAGCCCTTAAATGAGGAATAAATTCCTCACTACAAACTTTGAATTATTCAAGCCGTTCTACTT
>NZ_JAQMTJ010000219.1:0-14898 GCF_028330815.1 Dolichospermum lemmermannii CS-548 | reverse complement strand
GCCTACCTCAGCGGTGCCTACCTCAGCGGTGCCTACCTCAGCGGTGCCTACCTCAGCGGTGCCTACCTCAGCGGTGCCTACCTCAGCGGTGCCGACCTCAGCGGTGCCGACCTCAGCCGTGCCGACCTCACCCGTGCCGACCTCAGCGGTGCCGACCTCAGCGGTGCCGACCTTCAAGAAATTAAATGGATTTATAGTATAGGGTGGATAAATGCTAGAGGTTTAGATCGAGCAATTAATATTCCTTCAGAGTTGGTACAATGTAATTAAGATTAACTCTAATTTCACATTTTAAACTCTTTAAACTTTATTTCTGGCGATTGAATCGCCAGACTTTCTATTTCCTATTCACACTAGGAATCAAAATTCCATGTCGAGGACTAAACAACAAAGCCAATGTAAATAAACCCGAAACCACTAACACAATCGCCGGACCAGAAGGTAAATTATAAAAGTAGCTGAGATACATTCCGCTAATACTAGAAATCACCCCAATTACCGCCCCTAAAATCATCACTTCATGTAAACGTTTCACCAATAAATAAGCAGTTGCACCAGGAGTAATTAAAAGTGATAATACTAAAATTACGCCCACAGCTTTCATACTGGCAACAATTGTTAAAGCAATTAACAACATTAAACCAAAGTTTAAACGATTGACTGGTAAACCCGCAGCTTGTGCGCCCAAAGGATCAAAGGTGTAAAATAACAGTTCTTTATATAATAGAAAAACTACTATTAAAACAATAGCTGCAATAATAGCTGTGTCTCTTACTTCGTCCCCGGTTACGCCCAAAATATTGCCAAAAAGAAAATGATTCAAATCAATTTTATTATCTTTTTGAATGACTGTAATTAAAGTAACTCCCAGAGCAAAAAAAGCAGAAAAAACTATGCCCATAGCAGCATCTTCTTTAATGGGAGATCGAGTTTTAATTACCGCTATAGCCATTGTACTTAAAACACCAGCAATAAATGCCCCGACAAAGATATTAGCACCGATCATAAAGGCTATAGCAAGCCCTGGTAAGACTGAATGACTAATAGCATCTCCCAGCAATGCTAGGCGTTGTACCATTAAATAACTACCGACAATGGCACACAGTAAGCCTACTAATATGGCGATGATTAAGGAACGCTGCATGAAGCCATATTGCAACGGTTCTATTAGTGCTTGAAGCATAGATGAAAATGAACCACGAAGGAGCGATAGCGAAGCGTCTCGTTAGAGATAGTAAGCGAAGGAAGAGAGGAAGAAAATACCAATTTTATGTGATGCTGCACAGAATTATAAAACACGACGATTCAGTTAAGCCTAAAAATCTTTTTTAAAACGAACCACAGAGGCACAGAGGACACAGAGACAAGAGAGGAACAAATTCTTAACTGAACTGTATTGAATTATAAAATCAATTAATTCATCCGCGTTTATCTGCGTTTATCTGCGTTCAATTATTCTTGATTTTTTATTCTATGCACCTTCATTTTAATTTGGTATTAGCCGTTATTATGCTGCGTCGGAAAAGTACATAACTTTGCCACTATAAGCTCGATATAAGTTTTCTTCTGTTAAGACTTGTTGGCGTGAACCTGTGGCAATTAATTCACAATTAAGTAAGATTAAATCATCAAAATGGGTGATTGATTCCCCTAAATCATGATTAACTACTAAGACGATTTTATTATTTTTTGCTAGTTCTTGAAAGACTTCAAATATGATAGCTTGGGTTTTTTGATCTATCCCTACAAATGGTTCATCAAAACAGAAAATTTCTGCTTCTTGAGTTAAAGCCCTGGCTAAAAATACCCGTTGTTGTTGTCCTCCTGAAAGTTCACCAATGGGGCGATTTTTTAATTCTCCTATTCCGACTCGTTCTAATGCTTGTTTGGCGATTTGGCGGCTAACTGTGGAAAAACTCCGTAACCATCCTGTTTTTTTGACACGCCCCATCATGACGACATCCCACACGGTAGCGGGGTAATTCCAGTCAATTTGGCTACGTTGTGGTATGTATGCAACTTTTTCTAGTTGCTGCATTAAAGGCTTGTTATCGTATAAAACTTGACCACTACTCATGGGAACTAATCCCAAAAGGGCTTTCATTAATGTACTTTTACCAGCCCCATTTGGTCCAAAAATGCCTGTGATTCTTCCTGGCTTAATTGTGCAATTAACGTCTCTCAATGCTTCTTGTGTGCGGTAATGTACGCCTACATTAGTGATGTTAATTGCTGTTGAGGAATTCATGTCAATGGATTTAATAACTTGTGTCAGTATATCTACTTGATTTTTGGGAGATAAACTAAATTTTTGGTAAAAAGAAACGTTTTGCATAACCCTAGTTAAAATACTTATTTTTCGAGCTTACCATAAAAATGAGAGAAATATGAGAATATCTATAATTAGAAGTAATCACTGAGATAAATGAAACTAATGCTGAATACAATGTATGACTTATTACTGAAACCCCTCTCCAAACCTCTCCCCTGTGAGGAGAGAGGCTTTTATTCTTACTCCCCTTCCCTGCGAGGGAAGGGGTTGGGGGTTAGGTTCTCTTTACTTAATCCCCTTTGTCTAGGAATTTTCTTATCTTTGGCTTTAATGGGTTGTACTCCCAACTCCCAACCCCAGGGAAATACTCAGCCAAAGGTTGTAGCAACTAGTACCATTATTGCTGATTTAGCTGAAGAAATTGGCGGAGAAGAAGTACAAATTACGGGAATTCTCAAACCAGGTGCAGACCCTCATGTTTACGAACCTGTACCCGCAGATAGTCGAGTTTTGGAAAAAGCTAATTTGATTTTGTACAACGGTTACAATTTAGAACCGGGACTTATTAAGTTAATGAATGCGACTGGAGGGAAAGCGAAAAAAATAGCTGTGGGAGAAGTTGTTAAATCTTTGAAATTAGATAAAGGTAAAGGGCAAATTATCCCAGATCCTCATGTTTGGGGCAGTGCAGAAAATGTTATATCTATGGTGAAAGCAATTCGAGATAGTTTAATTGAATTGTCACCAGAAGATCAAGAAAAATTTACTCAAAATGCCGAAAGGCTAACTGATGAATTACAACAATTACATCTTTGGATCATTCAAGAAATTCAAACTATTCCCGCAGATAAAAGGAAACTCATCACTACCCATGATGCTTTTCAATATTACGGAAATGCTTATAAAATAGCGATCGCTGGAACTTTAATTGGCATTAGTACGGAGGAACAACCAAGCGCCCAAACTGTAAAAAAGTTAGTTGAATCAGTTAAAAAAATAGGTGTTCCCGCTATTTTTGCCGAAACGACAATTAACCCAGCTTTAATTAAAACAGTAGCCGAAGAAGCCGGAGTAAAATTAGCACCAACTCCACTTTTTTCTGATTCTATTGGGGCAAAGGGTAGTAATGGTGATACTTATATAAAAATGATGGCAGCAAATACCCGCGCTATTGTTGAAGCATTGGGGGGAAAATATACGCCATTTCCATTAAAGAGTCAAAAATAAGGATTAGATCCCCGACTTCTCTAAGAAGTCGGGGATCTGATTGATTAATTAACAAACTTGTTTACGAGTTGCTTCTGTGTCTATGGGTTTAATCAGAAATAGCTTGAACATATACCAAAAAATCATTAGAGTTAAGGGAATTTTTTGGATGAATTTCGCAATTTTCCAATCATTGATTTGATTGAGATCAATTATTTTCTGATTATAGACAGCACATTGTTCTAAATACCAGAAAAAATAGGGATGATTGGTATTTAAAATAATTGGAAATGCTTTAGCTGCGGTTTTGTTAGTTTCTTCAACTACTTGAGTATTGTATTGACGAGGATGAATCCCTAATATTTCATAGAAATTACCTCTTTCAAATACTGTCATAGTGTGGGTAGCAAACACAGTTATCAAGAAAAACCGCACCCATAAGCGAGATCTCCAATTATTCCATAATTGGGGTTGAGAACGTAACAAAGCTTTGAAAAAATCACCGTGTCTATTCTCGTCTTGACACCAGCTTTCAAACTTCCGAAATAGGGGATAAAACTGGTATTCGGGATTTTTTTCCATGTGACGAAATACTAAAATATAACGCCAATAACCTATTTTTTCTGATAGGTAAACTGTGTAAATAACCCACTCAATTGGGAAAAATGTATAGGTACGATTTTTAGTGAGATAACTCAAGTCAAGAGAAAGGTTAAAATCTGCCATTGACTTATTCAGAAATCCCGCATGACGGGCTTCATCTCGCGCTAAATAAGCAAATGCTTCTGATAGTAAAGCGTTACTGTCTTTAAGACGACGAGATAATTCTTTAAACAGTAAAAACCCGGAAAATTCTGAAGTACAAGAACGTTCTAAAAAGTCAATGAAAGCCAGTCGTTTTTCACCAACAATGTGATCCCAACCTTGCTTAAATTCATCATCGCGCACAAAGTGATGACGGTTATAATCAGCCTTGAGTTCGTCAATTACAGACCTTAATTCCGTTTCATACCCAGAAATATCCATTTTTGCCACTGTGTCAAAATCAGTGGTATAAAAACGGGGTGTTAATAATGTTTCTTGAACTGGTGCTTTTACACCTGATTTCGATAAATCAAGTGGGGGTTTATCGAACGATTTAACCATAAGTAGTCCCTTTACCATTGTCTGCCTTAAAATTATATAAGCATAAATATTTGTTATTAGTCATCAGTTAAATTATTGAAACTAATTCTTACAAAAATACTGAATTATCTTTAATTCTCCCATAGTTTAAATACCTATTTACTAAACAAATGTATTTATGAAACCATAAATAAATATGAATACTCTTATAGTTATACAAAGAATAATAGTTAAATGATTTCAGGAGCAGTAAAACTAGCCGAAATCTGCATCGGTAGTAATTTGTGCTGGAGAAATTATTCTCAAAACCCTATTCCCATAGAATAGCAATTTTTCTGTGATCATAACGACGGTGAACTGATAAACAAGTCGTTGAAATTGGCAAACCCTGACACGTAAAGAAGAAGGAAATAAGAATGAGTAATGATTTGGCAATGAAACTGCGTGTAGGAACTCAACAAGCACATACAGATTCAGAAAATCTGGGTTTCATGAAATGTTTTGTCAAAGGAGTTGTAGATAGAGATTGTTTTATTCAGTTGTTGAGGAATTTCTATTTTGTTTACAGTGAACTAGAAACAGCAATTGAGAAACATAAACAGCATCCTGTCATTAATTTGATCTATTTTCCCGAACTAAATCGCCAATCTTCCCTAGAACAAGATATGTTATTTTACTATGGGAATCAATGGCACAAACGCATCACCCCTTCACCCGCTGCTCAAGCTTATATTGCGCGTATCCAACAAATTTCTACTCATGAACCTGCACTATTGTTAGCTCATTCCTATACTCGTTATTTGGGTGATCTTTCTGGTGGGCAAATGCTACAAAAAATTGCTCAGTCAGCCTTAAAACTGTCTGGACATGAAGGAACATCCTTTTACAACTTTCAGCAAATTCCAGACAAGCAGGCTTTCAAAGGAAAGTATCGTCAAGCATTAGATAAACTATCTATTGACGATAAAACCACTGACAAAATTGTGGCAGAAGCTAACCATGCTTTCAAGCTAAATATGCAGATACTTAAAGAGTTGGAAAGTATTTTAATCCAAGCTCTGGGTAGAGCTACTTACAACGAATTAACTTGAGTCTCTGCATCATTTACAAAAATATAATTCATCACCCAATTAATTTTGACAATGATGAATTATATAAAAATCCTAAACAAGATGCAAACATCTATTTATTCTCTTCCTCTGTGTTCTCTGTGCCTCTGTGGTTCGTTAAAAATAATACTAACCACAAACAAATAGGATAAAAATATTCTATTTGCTAATAGCTAAATCCTAAATTACAACATTAAATTGGGAAAATTAATTGTGATTATTCCCAACTAGTAAGGGCGAAGCATTCGGATTGAAAATTAATGGTTTTAGCGATAGTTTATCGGCCGAATGCTTCGCCCCTACAAGGACATATACCCACATTTATTGGAGGCTGTAATGGTTTTTCTATTACCTGGTGTTAAGTTTGATTTTGATCTAATTCAAAAGTATGATACTCGCGCTCCTCGATATACGAGTTATCCCCCAGCAACGGAATTAAGTGAAAATTTCACTGCAAGAGATTTCCAATCTGCAATTACCGCTTCCAATCAAAGACAAACACCTCTATCCCTATATTTCCATATTCCTTTTTGCCAAAGTGCTTGTTATTTCTGCGGTTGCAATACCGTGATTACCAATAACAAGAAAATGGCTATTCCATATCTAGAACATTTGGAACAGGAAATCAAAAATACCTCAGCTTTAATTGACAAAGATAGAAAAGTCCTTCAGATTCATTGGGGTGGAGGTACACCGAATTATTTAGAACTTGATCAAGTAGAATTTCTATGGAAAAATATTACCCGTAATTTCCAAATTGCTTCAGATGCAGAAGTATCCATTGAAATTAATCCCCGCTATGTGACTAGAGACTATATCTTATTTTTGCGAGATATTGGCTTTAATCGCATTAGTTTTGGGATTCAAGATTTTAACCCAGAAGTACAAACAGCGGTGAATCGGATTCAACCAGAAGCACTACTTTTTGATGTGATGAGTTGGATTAAGGAGGCTAAATTTGATAGTGTCAATGTAGATTTAATTTATGGTCTACCTTATCAAACTCTTGACACTTTTCGGGAAACATTACACAAGACAATGGCATTGGATGCTGATAGAATTGTCGTGTTTAATTTTGCCTATGTTCCTTGGATTAAACCTGTACAAAAAATGATTCCCCAAGCCGCATTACCGGGAGCAGAAGAAAAGTTAGATATTCTCAAAATGACGATTGAGGAATTAACTAATAATGAGTATCTGTTTATTGGGATGGATCATTTTGCTAAAAATAACAATGAATTAGCGATCGCTCAACGTCATGGTACACTAAAACGTAATTTCCAAGGTTATACTACCCACGCGGAAACGGAATTGTTTGGTTTCGGTGCCACATCTATTAGTATGTTAGAAGATGCCTATGCTCAAAACCACAAGGAATTAAAGGATTATTACAAAGCAGTTGCAGCAGGTGTAATTCCTACCAGTAAAGGCATTAAACTCACTCAAGATGACATTATTAGACGGGATGTAATTATGTCAATAATGTCTCACTTTCAGTTAAATAAGTCAGAGATTGAGCAGAAATATCATATCAATTTTGATAAATATTTTGGCTATGAACTCAAAGAATTAGCACCACTACAAGCGGATGGATTAGTAAATGTATTAGCAGACGAAATCCATATTACTGATATTGGTAGATTGCTAGTTAGAAATATTGCAGTTGTTTTCGATACTCATACAAGAACTAGAGAGACAAAATTCTCTCGTTCTATTTAATTAGCATTGGTATGTAGTGATGATTTATGAAAAGAACAAAACTACATACCTTTTGATTTATACAGTTTATGTCATTAGGTAGAAATAAATAATATTAAGCTTTGATAAATTTGACATAACCTAAGTCAATTTTTTGAGGCAATCAATGAATATTATTACTTGGATAATTTTGGGACTATTAGCTGGTGTAATTGCCAAATCAATCTATCCTGGTTATCAAGGTGGGGGGATGATATCCACCATGATCTTAGGTATTGTTGGTGCTTTTATCGGTGGTACTTTATTTACTCTTCTCCGCACAGGGACTTTACAACTAACATCGGCATCTTTAAGTATTCCTGGGGTAATAGTGGCAGTTCTTGGGGCAATTATTGCCATTTATTTGTGGGGATTATTCCAAAGAGGCAGCAGGGCATAACTTACTAATAGTTAGCTATTGATATAGCATTAATTAAAGTCATTTTCATTAATTTACGTAGGTTGGGTTGACGCAAGGAAACCCAACATTGTTACATTATCAAAACTTTGGTTGCGATGCAGCTTAACCCAACCTACATTTTAAATTGTTTCTGGGTCAATATTTAGTTATCGCAACTTTGCTGCTAAACGTTCTGCGGTTTCTTCAGGGGTAAAAACTAGCTTTCCTTCTGGTGTAAAATACCGTAATAAACCCTCATAAATTCCCAAATATAAACCTAGCTGACGACTCCATAAATGTCCTTTTTCATTTGAAAAGGAGAATTATTTGTCTCAGATGTAGTTCTGTTTCCACGGGAGGTTCATTACTATATAAATCACTGGGAGGAAAAATTATATCTTGAGAGATGTTTTCTTGACATTCTAATTCTTGAGTAATCATCATAATATGATACCAAGTAGTTATTTGTTGATTATAGCATTAATTTTTATCATCAGGATTTAGAGGATTTAAAGATTAACAAGATGTTCTATTTATTCATCCTGAACATCCTCAAATCCTGGATATCCTGATTCTGACAATTTCCAAAATTTCCTAACCATCAAAAATCATTCATCCTGAACATCCTCAAATCCTGGACATCCTGATTCTGACAATTTCATTTTTCTACAGACTTCGCTATTACCCCTAATTGTAAACCTAGAGGAAAACTCCCTTCTTCCTTGATGCGTTTAATTTCCGCAGCAGTAATTGGCAAATTTAACCTTTGTGCTAATGCTTGGACAATATCCCCTCTATCAATGACACCAGCAACAGCATCCGCAGGAGAAAGAACAGTAATCTGAGGTAATTGTTCAGTTTCTAATTTCTTAATTACCTCTGCTAAAGAAGTAGATTCAACAACAGTAGGAATTGTATTTAGGGGATGAACAATAGTTTGTAAAGTTTGGGTTTCCCATTCACTTCTTTGGGTAGTTCGCAAATCATTAATATTAACTAAACCGCGATAACGACCATCAGCAGCCGCAAAATAAACTTCTGGTGTAGTGGTTTCTAAAAGATAAGAATCAGCGAATTCTCGCAATGTTTGATTAGCATCAACTACCCGAAAATTACGAGTCATACCATCAGATACTACTAACTTTAGTAAAGTTTCTTGTAATGTAGTTACCCGGTCATAACTGTTAGCATTCCGAACCGCAAACCAACCGATCAAAACAATCCATAAACCCGTGATAAATTCTCTGGTGAAGAAATCAATGGCAAATCCCAAAGCGATCGCACTATAACCTAAAATTTGTCCGGCTTTTGCTGCCCAGTGTACAGCTTTAAAGCGATCGCCTGTAATTTTCCACAAAGCCGCTTTTAACACCTGTCCCCCGTCCAAAGGTAAACCAGGAATTAAATTAAATAAAGCCACAACTAAGTTAATTCTTGATAAATCTCCCATCATTTCATGCAAAGGATTACTATCAGGAATAACACTCGCTATTAGACGCAGTAAGAAAAATAGGATAACACTTACCGCAGGTCCAGCGATCGCTACTTGAAAAGCTTTACCAGGAGTTTTTGATTCCTCCTCGATGGCCGCAACTCCCCCAAACAAAAACAAAGTAATAGAATTCACCTTAATTCCTTGGGACTGTGCCACCAAGCTATGTCCCAACTCATGCAGTAGCACCGAAGCAAATAACAACAGTGCCATAATCAAACCAGCACTCCAACCCGCGACAGTCCCCCATTGTTGGTAAGCAAATCCAAAATTCAGAGTAGTTAACCCCAAAATTACAAACCATAAGGGGTCTAAAAATAAAGGAATGCCAAATAAAGAACCTATTTGCCAATTAGTTTGCATAACATCAATTTATCTAGTTTTTCAATACCTTCAACAAAATCCTGAACCCCATTAATATCCTAACGATTTTATTGGTTTTCGGATCTATATTTGCACAGAATCATAAAATCCATTAATTCATCCGTCTTTATCTGCGTTTATCTGCGTTTATCTGCGGTCAATTATTCTGACAATTTAATTCCTCAAAAACCAAAAATTGTCAAATAATTATTCAATCTTAAATAAAACAGACGAGTCAATATTTTCTAAGCTAAAAAAAGCTGAACAACTTCTAATTACTGCCATAGAATTACCAAATATTTGCGTCCAAAATCTTAATATAATAAAATACAAAGGTGTTTGCTGCGGTTCTTTTTCAGCTAGTCCTTAATTATGAGACAGATCAGTAAATCTAAAAAAAATGCTAATTGCTACCAATAGGATCAATAAAAATTTAACTGGAAAATATTTACTATTCAATTTTGATTTAAACTTAATTATGTCAACCAGCAAAGTGGTTAGGACATTAGCGGTAAGTAATTTAATTTTTACCTACCGCTGAATTTTTACTCTCTATAGCAAGAGAGGATGAAATCGAACTTACAAGCGACCAATATTAGTTAGTCCTAACACAATACCAATACCAATCACATGACCAAAAGCCATTGCCCCAATGAATCCTGGTACACTCACAGGTAATACAGGCATCCTTGGTCCGACTTTAGCAGATTTGAGTGCAAAAGTGAATAAAAGTACAACTGCGCTGCTGGCGCTGATAATGATACCGACTGTAGGACTCCACACTGGTGTAACAGGAACGGATGCTGCGGCTAATAAAACTGATAACATGAAAGTGTGTTCTCCTGATTGAAAAAATGAATATAATCCTACCGAATTATAAAATTACTAAGGACAAAGCAAAAGTTTTTAACTTGAATTAAGATACTTTTGTGATTATTTGTAACTTTTCAGATGAAAATTCGGGTTAAAATTTGCGGTATTACTCAACCAGAGCAGTCTCTAGCTATAACTTCCCTGGGTGCAACAGCGCTAGGATTTATCTGTGTTCCCAGTTCCCCTCGCTACGTTAATATAGCTCAAATTCAGGCAGCTATCGCTCCAATTTCCCCAAATATTGATAAAATCGGCGTTTTTGCTAACACCACTATTTCCGAAATTACTCAAATAGTTAAAAAGTCTGGTTTAACTGGTGTCCAGCTACATGGAGACGAAACACCAGAATTTTGCCACCAATTACGTCAATTCCTACCCCAAGTAGAAATTATTAAAGCTATACGAGTCCGCAGTTTAGAGCATCTACAAACCACCACGCATTATATAGATTATGTAGATACCCTACTACTTGATGCCTACCATCCCCAACACCTAGGAGGAACAGGACAAACCCTAGATTGGCCAATGTTAAATCAGGAATTTAGCCCCTCTCTTCCTTGGTTCTTAGCCGGAGGACTCACACCAGATAATATTTTGACTGCTTTAAGTCAAATTAACCCCCATGGTATTGATTTATCCAGTGGTGTCGAACACTCACCAGGTAACAAAGATTTAGACAAAGTAGCTCTATTATTTCAAAATCTGGGGAATAGGTAATTGGTCAGTTGTCAGTTGTCAGTAGGGGCGAAGCATTTGGAAGATAAATTATTGGTCATTGCCAAAAATAGTTCTCCAAATGCTTCGCCCGTACAGTTGTCAGTTGCCAGTAGGGGCGAAGCATTTGGAAGATAAATTATCGGTCATTGCCAAAAATAGTTCTCCAAATGCTTCGCCCGTACAGTTGTCAGTTGTCAGTTGAAAAAATCTGTTCCCTGCTCCCTGTTCCCCGTTCCCTGTTCCCTGTTCCCTGTTCCCTCATTAAAAGAATGACGGTTGGTGACGAATCAAGCTGAAGAATTCTTCACGGGTTTTCTGTTCTTCCTGGAATACTCCTACCATTGAACTGGTAACTGTCCAAGAACCAGGTTTTTGCACTCCACGCATTACCATGCACATATGACTGGCTTCCATGACGACAGCAACACCTTTAGGTTCGAGAACGGTTTGCAGTGCTTCAGCAATTTGTCGAGTTAGTCTTTCTTGGACTTGTAACCGGCGAGAATACATTTCCACAATCCGTGCTAGTTTACTTAATCCCACCACTTTTTGATTGGGAATATAAGCCACGTGCGCTCTACCCATAAATGGCAACATATGATGTTCGCATAGGCTAAAGAAGTTAATATCTCTAACTAACACCATTTCATCATGTCCTTCATCAAAAATAGCACCATTGATGAGGTCTTCTAAAGATTGATTATAGCCACTGGTAAGAAACTTCATCGCCTTAGCTACGCGCTTGGGTGTTTTCAGAAGTCCTTCCCGTTCAGGATCTTCTCCTACTCCCATAATCATTGTTCGCACCGCTGCCATCATTTCATCCATGATTTCCTCAGATGGTGGATGTATTTGTGGTTCTTTGCCATCATGAGTATTACGGTCTGGGCGGACAGTGATAGCTTCTGCTAAGTCGGGAATCAAGGGAGATTGTGTGCGATTAGAACCGTTTGAACTAGCGATAGTCATGATTGAATTTTAGTAATTTGTCAGTTGTCAGTTGTTAGTAGGGGCGAAGCATTTGGAAGATAAATTATCGGTCATTACCAAAAATAGTTCTCCAAATGCTTCGCCCGTACAGTTGTCAGTTGTTAGTAGGGGCGAAGCATTTGCAAGATAAATTATCGGTCATTGCCAAAAATAGTTCTCCAAATGCTTCGCCCGTACAGTTGTCAGTTGTCAGTGGTAATGGATGAAAGGGAACTTTTAGATATAGTAATTATCAATCATTATTCAACAAATTCATGCATTATTCAACAAATTCATGCTCTTTTGCCTGTTCCCTGTTCCCTGTTCCCTCTTTCCCAAATTAAGCTAAAAAAGAAAGATGAAAATTACCAAAAAAATCAATAATTGGCTGGAAACCCATGCTGCTGCACCTGCTTATGGTGGTTGGGTATTGGCGGGAATTTCTGTGTGTTATTTGGGTGCAGGGATTAATACCATGGCTGGCTGGCTGTATGTGATTAGTGGAGTCAGTTTTGCTCTTTTGGGTGTATCCGGTTTTGTTGCACCGCGATCGCTTGCGGGTATAATTGTCAAACGTCGTCCCATTGAACCAGTAACCGCAGGTGATGACCTAAAAATTGAGATAGAAATTCACAATCAGAGAAAACAATCGGCGACTTTATTACAAGTTAGAGACATTCTCCCATTTATTTTTGGTCAGCCAGTCCAGCAAAGTATTGAATCTATTCCACCACAGGATAGTTATCGCTGGGTATATTATCACCCTACCCAACAGCGAGGCCTTTACCGCTGGCATACGGTAGAATTAGCTACGGGTGCGCCTTGGGGTTTGTTTTGGTGTCGTCGTCCCCGTCAGTGTGAAGCTAGGGCAATTGTTTATCCCACCGTCTTACCCCTGACTAGCTGCCCTTTAATTGATGAAATCGGACAAGATGACAGCCAACGGGGAGATCCTCGTGGTAAACCTTTACAAATGGCAACAACGGGATTAGTGCGATCGCTGCGTCCCTATCGTATAGGTGATCCTACCCGATTGATTCATTGGCGGACAAGC
This sequence comes from Dolichospermum lemmermannii CS-548, assembly GCF_028330815.1. NCBI lineage: Bacteria > Bacillati > Cyanobacteriota > Cyanophyceae > Nostocales > Aphanizomenonaceae > Dolichospermum > Dolichospermum lemmermannii. Next base: position 1,581 of record NZ_JAQMTJ010000219.1, on the reverse strand, counting down.
GCCCGTTATGGAGAATTACGAGTGCGGGAATTAGAAGTAATTACCGGGGGACAAGAAATTATTATTGCCATAGATAGTTCCTTCCAGTGGCAACAAGAATTATTTGAACAAGCCGTAATTACCGCTGCTTCCTTGTATTTTTATGCCCAACAGCAACAACTGCAAGTACAATTATGGACATCAGCTACAGGTTTAATTACAGGCAATATCGCAGTTTTGGAAACCTTAGCAGCCACCAACCCTATCGAGAAAAACAGCTTACCACCGGATAACTGTCCCCTAATTTGGCTGACACAAAACTCCTTTACCACATCCACCTTACCCCTGGGTAGTCGTTGGGTACTCTGGCAAAATTCAGATTCAGCAGCAGAAACTGTCATTAATCGGGAATATCCCGGTATCATTATCCAAAACGAACAAGAGCTACAACCCCAATTGCAAAAAGCTCTTAATTTATTTTCAGGCGATTTCTCGCACTGAGCCTGATGTACAATGCAATGAAACATTAAAATTTATCAACAGCACAGCCCATGGTGACATCAGAAGTGAATTCACAATCCAGCGATAAAAGCCTAGAAGCAATGCGGCATTTTTCCGAACAATATGCCAAACGGACGGGAACATACTTCTGTTCTGAACCTTCTGTTACCGCAGTTGTGATCGAAGGACTAGCCAAGCATAAAGATGAACTCGGTGCGCCTTTATGCCCTTGTCGTCACTACGAAGATAAGGAAGCCGAAGTTAATGCCGCTTTTTGGAATTGTCCTTGCGTCCCCATGCGCGAACGCAAAGAATGTCACTGTATGCTATTCCTTACCTCTGATAATGAGTTTTCCTGCGACAAACAAGAAATCTCTATGGAGACTATCAAAGAAGTTCGGGATACTATGGGATGAACGAAACCATGTCTGAAGAGTTTTGGCAAGGTGTAGAACAGTTCAATGCTGGACAGTTCTACGCTTGTCATGACATTCTTGAAGCACTCTGGATTGATAGTATCGAACCAGATAAAACTTTTTATCAAGGTATTCTCCAAATTGCCGTGGGACTGTATCATCTGGGTAATCATAATTTAAGAGGAGCAATGATTCTTTTAGGAGAAGGTAGTAATCGTCTTCGCAGTTATCTACCCAGCTACGGCGGTATTAATGTGGAAGAATTATTTACTGAAAGTGTGGATTTGTTAAAGACTCTACAACAAGAAAGTCTACAACCAATGGCAAATAATAAATTGGCTGAAAATCAAGCTCGACTTTTACCCAGTATTTCCCTGTCTAAACTATGATTTGTGGGATTTTGATGATTTGTGGGATTTATTTGCTTAATTTTTGGTGGGTGTTTCCAACTTGATCATTGTCTAAACTATGATTTGTAGGATTTTGATGATTTGTGGGATTTATTTGCTTAATTTTTGGTGGGTGTTTCCAACTTGATCATTGTCTAAACTATGATTTGTGGGATTTTGATGATTTGTGGGATTTATTTGCTTAATTTTTGGTGGGTGTTTCCAACTTGATCATTGTCTAAACTATGATTTGTGGGATTTTGATGATTTGTGGGATTTATTTGCTTAATTTTTGG
>NZ_JAQMTJ010000218.1:0-14696 GCF_028330815.1 Dolichospermum lemmermannii CS-548 | reverse complement strand
GGGTAAAGCTTGGTTGTAAAAGTCCAGTGCCTTTTGCTTTTCTCCTAAAGCATCGTAGACAAGACCGATATTATTGAGAGTGACAGCTTCTCCACCGCGATCGCCCACAGCCCGAAGTATGGGTAAGGCTTGGTTGTAAAAGTCCAGTGCCTTTTGCTTTTCTCCTAAAGCATCGTAGACAAGACCGATATTATTGAGAGTGGTAGCTTCCCCACGGCGATTACCTACAGCCCGTAACAGTAATATAGCCTCCTCCCATTTTTTAATTGCTTGTCGCAATGACTCTGCTGATCCTTGTTGATAAAGTTTCATGCCCTCATCAAAAACCCGTTCTGCATTTTCCTTTGTTGCTGCTGGAGATTGGGCAATTTTCAGTAAATCATCTTTTGCCAAAACACGGTTAGAGTCAACAACCCCACACAACAAGAAAACAGCAATACCCAGACTTGTATAACGATGTTTTAGTAATCCTAAAAGCCAGTTATTGTTTTGATTGTTCTTTTTCATCATCAATCCTCTTTTGTGAACTTCGATATTTGACCCCCCTTAATCCCCCCTTGCAAAGGGGGGAAACAAGAGAATCCGGTCCCCTCTCCTTGCTAAGTTGACCCCCCTTAATCCCCCCTTGCAAAGGAGGGAAACAAGAGAATCCAGTCCCCTCTCCTTGCTAAGTTGACCCCCCTTAATCCCCCCTTACAAAGGAGGGAAATAAGAGAATCCAGTCCCCTCTCCTTAGCAAGGGGAGGGCTAGGGTGGGGTCAAATTCCGCAATTGACAGACAGTTTGAGCAATACTTGTGATGACACCTGCCAAATTTTCATAAACCTGTTGATTTGTAAACCTCAAAAAGCGAGTTCCACTAGATTCAAGAAAAGATTGTCGTTCATAATCATAAACTTGCGCCCCATCTTGAAAATGACTATCCCCATCAATTTCGATCGCCAGTTTTAATTCTGGAGCATAAAAATCAATCACAAATCTATCAATGCTGTACTGTCTGCGGAATTTGCAACCTTCGATTTGCCGATTTCTCAGCTTTTCCCAAACAATCTTCTCCGCAGGTGGCATATTATTACGGAGCGATCTTCTTTTTTCTTTTTCTGAAGTTTTGTTATAAAGTTCTGTCATAAGATAAATATTTAAATTACCCCCCTTAATCCCCCCTTGCAAAGGGGGGAAATAAGAGAATTCAGTCCCCTCTCCTTGCTAAGTTGACCCCCCTTAATCCCCCCTATGCTTTGGGGGGAAACAAGAGAATTCCAGTCCCCTCCCCTTAGCAAGGGGAGGGTTAGGGTGGGGTTATTTCTTCTTATCAACAGGTGTTACCTTAATCGTCATCTTACCTTTAGAACTAAACTCAATCTCATCTGCTATGTACAAACTTTTCACAGCCACAGAACGGATTTGCAACAGTTCTTTTGGTTTTTTCACCGTTGCTAAATTCACCCTAGCTTGTCCTTTTTGGGAGTCAAACAACTCAAACGCTTCGAGGGGAATATCCGACCATACGCTTTGTGTAGCCTTACTGTGATCTTCACCCCGGATTACTTGCTCACCTGTGCCAGTATAAACTAAAGATCCTTGATCTTTCTTAAAAACTATCTGCTGCACTTTGGTAACTGACAACAATTTAGACTCTTTACCAAGAGAAAACTCAATTGTCTGCCCTTTAGAATCAAACCCCGATACCCTTGCAGTCATTGATTCGCCATTTTTGAGCTTAATATCCGCCATTGTGGGTAATGCTAAAGATATGGGCGAGTTTTTGACTGTTGTAGTTACTTGTGTTGATGTTTGCGCTAATTGTATATTTGCTGTCACTGGTTTGATGTTTTCTGCTATCCCAGCTACAGCTACTACTAACATCAAGCTTAACGTCTTGGAAACAACTTTCATATATTTGCGGGTGAGTTAATGCTGAATAGTGTAGTTTCTTTCCCGTCTAATGTTATTATGAGATAAAATCACGAATAACAGCCCATATTCCTGAATTTTTTCACAAATAACCTATGTCACCAGAACCTCAAAATCCACCCAGTATCAACATCCTTGGTAATTTCGCTGGACTCATCGGAGTTTTAGGCATTTTTATTTACTTTATTGGTTGGGTTTATCGCTGGGCTTATTTTGGCTTTTTTGCCTTAGAACTTAATACTCTTAATTTACCTCATGAGTCTTTTTTAATAGTACCAATACAAATTATATTTGGTAACTTTTGGATATTTATTCGCGCTACCATAGCCATAACTTTAACCATAGCTTTTATAAAACTTACATTTTGGATAATTTCACCACATCCAAATATTCAAAACCAGCCAAATAGAATCCAAAGACTGCTTGAAAAAATTTATAATTTTCCATTACTTAAAATCTTACGTTCTTTGGCTCAACTTATCCCGCAATCCTTACGTCAAGAAATCATAGTTGTCATTTGGATTTTAGCTTCATTGTTTTGGTTGGGACGTTTTCAAGGTTTAGCTGATGCTTATCGAGATGCCGTTAATAATACTTCTACTAGACCAATAGTTACACTTGTAACTGCTAAAGATAAACTACCTTTGGGACGTAATTTAGATGATGTATTCATTAATCCTTCTTTGAAAGATTCTCATATTATTGGGGATATGGAACAGTTTAAAAATATTATTGGTCAAGAAACAAATGATTTAACAGATCCTCAAAAACCAATTATTTGGCGCTTATTAATTGAAAGTAATGGTTGGGTTTATCTATTCCCATCTATGCCTCCTGGATCACAATTTAATCAACGTCCTCCAGTATTGACAATTAATACAGGTGATGGTGGGGTACAATTGTTAATTATCAGCCGTCCTAATCTGCGTGAAAAAGGCAATTAATGTCATACCTTTAAATTTTTCTGTTCACCTAACTAATAAAATTTTTCTAATCTTTTAAATATGTGTAGAATAATTACAGTTAAAATCGCACCCATTAATCCTAATTGCCATAAACCACACCCAGCAGCAATTCCCAAAGCAGCGGATACCCAAATTGCAGCGGCAGAAGTCAAACCATGAACTTCTGGAGATTTTGATGTTTGGGAAGACTGACGCAAAATCTCCCCACCGCCCAAAAAGCCGACTCCAGCAGCAATACCTTGAACTACACGACTAAGAGAATCAGCACTAAGTTCTGTTCCACCTGTTTGGATAGTGATGAGAGTAAATATGGCTGAACCCAAACTTACTAACATATGGGTTCTTAAACCTGCCGGTTTATTTTTTAGTTGTCGTTCTAAGCCAATTAAAGCTCCAATAAACAAGGCAAAAAATAAACGAAGTCCAGTGTTTAGCCAGTCACTACTGGCAATATAATAAGGATTGATCAATTTTTTTCGGTGGTAAATAGTTTAATAAATGAAATCGGGGCATTGTTCGGACTAATTGGTAATATAGTAACAAAAAGTATGTAATAAATATTATTTAATAAATTGAGTGGATAAACTCTATTGGCTTGACCAAATTAAACTACAAGACCGCCCCAAGGTTGGCGTGCAGGCGTTTTATTTAAGTAAGATTAAACAGCAGGGTTATCCTGTTCTTCCTGGTTTTGTAGTAGAAGCAGATGTTTTACGGCAATTTCTAGAAACTCTCAATAGTTCAGAGTCGTTAATCGCTGATTTACCCCATTCTTCGCTACATTTAGATGTACATAATTGGCGACAACTGCAACAGGTAGCCGGACGCTTACGTCAGGAAATTATCTCAGCGACTGTGCCACCTCATTGGGTGAGGACAATTTTTCAAGCTGCGCGACAATGGCAAAGAAGCAGTTTAATTTTGCGTCCCAGTTTGGCAATATCAAATAACCAAGAAATGAAAAATGTATCTGGGTTATTAGAACCAGTATTTTGCCCTTGTGAAGAGGAGGAAATAGGTATTGCTTTAAAGCTGCTTTGGAGTCAGTTATTCCGGGCGAGAAGTTTACTATATTGGCACAGTGCGGGGATTAGTTTGCCTAGCATTAATTTAGGGGTGTTAGTGCAACCAGTTGACAATGCGATCGCTTCTGGTGTAATCAATACTAAATCATCGGCATGGGATATTGAAGCTACTTGGGGTTTAGGACTAGCAATTACCAACGGTGAAGTATTACCAGATGTTTATTACATAGAACCAAAAACCGGCGCAGTCGTAGAAAGACAATTGGGTAATAAAATGTTGGCGTATCGTCTTCATCATGGTAATGCTTTTACAGATGAACAACTGCAACCAACATTAGATACTGATTTTTTATTAGCTTATATTTTAGAAGAATCCCAACAACAAGAATATGCTTTGCCAGAAGAATTTTTGCAAGAATTAATTACTGTCAGTAATCAAATAGTCAGTGAATTAGGGGCAACTTTAACTATGAAATGGACAGTTGCCAAAGAATCTTTAGCCACAAAACTCTATATTACAGAAGTCACTGTTCCCCAATCTGTAAATAAGAGTGTGCAATTTATTCAAGGCATTGGGGCAGCCAGAGGGAGAATTATTGCTAATGCCCATATTTTTAGTTCATCACAAAAAGCAATCCAAGTTCCTCAAGGTGTAATTCTCATCGCCCCAGTGATTACTCCTGATTGTTTGCCCTTACTACAAGGAGTTGCGGGGATTATTACAGAACAAGGAGGATTAACTAGCCACGGGGCGATTTTAGCCAGGGAGTTGGGTATTCCTGCGGTGGTGAGTGCCACAGGTGCAACCACTCTTTTACAAGCAGGTGAAAAGTTATTATTAGATGGTAATAAGGGTGAAATATATCGTTTCACAGAAGATGAAGAAAACTTTCCTAGTGAGGAGATAGAAGAATTAATCAAAGAGGAAAAAATTGTCAATTATCAGCCGATAAATTTACCAATAATTGCCACTAAGTTACTCGTAAATTTGAGTCAAGGACGATTAATTGAACAAGTGAAATGTTTACCTGTAGATGGGTTAGGATTATTACGTTCAGAATTGATGATGTTAAATATTCTGAAGGGAGAACATCCTCAAGAATGGTTAATTGCCGGAAGAAAAGCGGAATTATTAGAGTTATTATCTGAGCAGATTAAGCAATTTGCTCGCGCTTTTTCACCTAGACCTATCTTTTATCGCTCTTTAGATTACCTACCCCATGATTTATTATTATCACAGTCATCAATTTATAGTGAGCGAAGTCGAACTATTCTTGGTGACAGGGGTGTTTTCAGCTATATGCAAAATCCGGCGGTTTTTGAATTGGAATTGCAAGCTTTAGCGATAGTTCAAGCGTCTGGTTATAGAAATATTAATTTGCTATTACCGTTTGTTCGTAGTGTTGAAGAATTTATATTTTGTCGTCAAAAAGTTGAGCAATTTGGGTTAACACAAATATCCCAGTTTCAATTATGGATCATGGCAGAAGTTCCTAGTATTTTATTTCTATTACCTGAATATATTAAAGTTGGTGTGGCAGGTATTTCTATTGGCACAAATGATTTAACTCAATTACTATTAGGAATAGATAGGGAACAGGGAAAATTAGGGAGAATATTTGATGAAAGTCATCCAGCAGTAATGGGGGCAATATCTCAATTAATTAAAATGTCTCAAGCTGGAGGTATTCCCTGTTCTATTTGTGGTCAAGCCCCGGTGCTTTATCCAGAAATGATTGATAAATTAATAGAATGGGGGATTAGTTCTATTTCTGTAGAACCGGAAGCGGTGGAAAGGACTTATCAAGCGATTTCTCGTGCTGAACAAAGATTAATTTTAGCAGCAGCACGACGACAACTTAGCAACTTAAAAAATTAATATCGGCAAATAGCCGCTACTTTAACTCCACTAGGCATTGCTTCTGGTTCAAGAGTATAAACTTTACCACCATTTAATATGGTGTGAATTACCGCAAAATCTAACATATCTTCATCATCTGGTGCTGGTTCTGGATGTAATTCAACTGTAGCAGTTGGTAAATCAAATTTACCCCATATATGTTGTTTTAGAGGCACAAACAAAGTATCAACTCTTTGATAATATGCAGCCGGGATAATTGCTTTGATATCATTGGCAATTTTGTTACTTTCTTCCCCAGATAGTTGCAGATAAACAGCCATTAGATCTTCATATTCCTGTTGAAATAAAGGGTTAACAATTTCCCAAGCTGCATGATTTAATTCTTGCATTTTGAGGATTTCTGCATTGCCAGTAATCCCTGTTTCTGCTAAATATGGATAAGTATTAGCTTGTCGGTAAATTGGTAATAAATATTCTACTCCTGCTAATATTAAAGGTGCTTTTTCACCTCGCAATTTTTTATGTAATGCACTATCAACAGCATAACAAAATTGCAAAATATCTTCTTCATGTTTCTCCCGATCTGGATTACCCTGTCCATGCACAGAACCAGGGTGTTGAGCCGCAGAAGTTGCACCTCTAGGGATACCAATTCTATGCTGTACGCCTTTTTGGAATTCATCTTCTAAGAGAGTTTCATCCAAACTATGAGGCATATTTTCTACTTCTACTTCATTAATTTGGTAGCGCGTGCCTGAGTAAAGTTTGACATTCTTTTGACTTAAAGCCAAAATGTAGAATTTTCCATCATTATTAATCAGATTTAATAAGGGTTTGATATGAAAATTCTTGCCAACAACCACTAATTGGGGAAAAGAAATTGGTAAACAATAGTAACGAAATAGATTGGGGGAAATAAAAATTACTAATCCCTGATTTTGAATTTCCCAAAAATCAGTGTTGTCTAATTCCATCGCTGGTTTGAGCAAATTTACAGTCTCAGTATGACGTAATCCTGTTTCATCTAAGCGGTTTTCAGCTTCTCGAATTAAATTTTTAAACCGAATCGGATTTTGTCGCGTATCTCCTCCTAGTTTTTCCATAGGTAGATACAGAGAAACGCATGGATACTCAGGATTTTGGACTAAATTTTTGAGTTCATCAAGAGAAAATATAGTCATAGATTTCATCCCTGTCGAGGATAATTACAGAATCTAGTAGTCTGTCAAATTTATTTTGACGGGTTTTTGGTAGTGCGGGCATCTTGCCCGCGTGAGCGAGACGCTCATACTACAGTGAGCGAGACGCTCACACTACATTGAGCGAGAGGCTCACACTACATTGAGCGAGAGGCTCACACTACATTGAGCGAGAGGCTCACACTACAGTGAGCGAGAGGCTCACACTACAGTGAGCGAGACGCGCACAAGTGAGCGAGACGCGCACAAGTGAGCGAGACGCGCACAAGTGAGCGAGACGCTCACACTACAGTCCATCATTTTTATCTTGACAAACTACTAGATTCCATTCAACTCTTGATGTGGAAATTCTGCATCTTGCTTTTGACAAGAAATTAACTGCTTTCTATTCCTTTTTATAGATATATAGCAATTCGTATTTGATTTGTGATAGCGTAGCGTGCCGTAGATATACATTGCCAGAGTCAGATCCCCGACTTCTCGAAGAAGTCGGGGATCTGATATTCAAGTGGGTTATAAATGGGTGTAGAAAGAATTATTGCGGTTTGAGAATACTGGGAATTGTAGCGAGGATGCGTGTGACAATTTCTTCTGGTGTTTCGGTCGCGCTCATAGTAATATGTAAGTCAGCTTGGGAGTACATTGGTTGACGTTGTTCCCAAAGCGATGTCAATTTACTTTCGATATCGGCATCTTGTAAAAGTGGTCTGGTATTGTCTTCCGCTAACCGCTGTAAGATTATTCCTATTGGTGCATCTAACCAAATTATCAACCCATGATGGAGATAACTCCAATTCTGCTGCTGCATGGGAACACCCCCACCCGTAGATATAATCAACTTAGTATAAGCACAAACTTGAGCTAAAACATCACTCTCTAATTGCCGAAACTCCGCTTCACCATTTTCGGCAAATATTTCATTAATAGATTTACCTGCGGCTTTGATTATGACTTCATCTGTATCTACAAATCTATAACCAATTTCTGCGGCTAATAACTTTCCTACTGTTGTTTTCCCAACTCCCATCATGCCAATTAAATAGAGGTTGACTCCTTTTAATATATCAATCATCAGTATTTTTCTCCTGTAAAATTATTAATTATTATTAAAGCTTAAATTAGCGTTTTTGTGGTTTATTTTCGTTGTCATCCTCAAAATCATCATCTTCAAAAAAATCCCAGTCATCATCATCTGTAACTTGAGTTTTGCCTGATTCTTGGTAAGGAGGAATAATTACCCGATAATCAGCATCATAAACAGATTCAGTTTTACCCACAGCAGTATTTTTCGGTGATTGGGAACTATAGGAATAAACGGAACTATTGCGGGAATTATAACTTTGTTGACTTGGGGAAGTTTCTGTTACTGGTTCTGAATTTTCGCCATTATCCCAATCATCTTGATTGCGATTTGTGTCCCAATCGTCAAATTCATCATCAACTTGATTAACGGTTGGTGGAGTATTTTGTCTAACACGGGGTGGAGTGGGAATTGATTTGGGTAGAGGTTGTGGTGCTTGTAAATTTAAATCAGTCGCAAATTTTAACAATCTAGTAATTATTAAAGATGTGAAAATACCAGCAGTGATACTTAATAAAATCCACAATGCTAATGGTAATGCTTGAGTTCGCATCCCCAAAAACATTAATGGAAGTGAGGGCGACAAATTTTGAACTAATATTATTATTAGTCCCAGCATTGCCGTCACCAAGATAATTAAGCGAATTACAGCCATAAAAAATTCAAAATTGCAGCAGGATTCTAAGAATACACCAGGAAAAAACAGATGAATATAGCTGTTGCCACAAAAGAGCAAAATAGAATTAAGAATTAAGAATTAAGAATTAAGAATTAAAAATTTAGTTTTTTCATTTTTAATTGTTAATTTTTAATTCCTATAAATGACCTTGCCATCGTTCAATTGGTATACAGTCAATATCTAATTGATCCAGAGCGCGAGCTACAACAAAATCAACTAAATCCTCAATGGTTTGTGGGTTGTGATACCAAGCAGGAATAGCGGGGACTATTCTCACTCCAGTTTCCGCTAAGGTCGTTAAGTTCCGCAGGTGAATTAAACTAAAAGGGGTTTCTCTGGGGACAATTACCAGTTTACGTCCTTCTTTAATTTGGACATCTGCGGCTCGTTCTAGTAAGTCGGAACTTAGCCCCCCAGCAAGTTTTGCGACTGTACTCATACTACAAGGGATAATGATCATCCCCAACGTGCGGAAAGAACCACTGGCAATACCCGCACCAACATCACTCCAAGGATGACAGCGGAGTTTACCTTGTTCGGGAACTCCGGCTTGTTCTCGCCAAAATTGCTCTTGTTTTTCTGGTTCTCCTGGCATTCGGATTTCTTGTTCTGCCTGCCAAACTGTGTAAGTAGATTTAGATGCCACCAGTTCAATTTGATATTCTGCGGCTAAGAGGAATTTAAGAGCGCGAACGGCGTAAATTAGACCAGATGCACCTGTTACGCCCAAGATTAAAGGTTTTGTGTTATTAGTCATTTGTCAGTGGTCAGTGGTCAGTTGTTATTAGTCATTTGTCAGTGGTCAGTTGTTAGTGGTCAGTGGTCAGTGGTTAATATTTAAGAGCAACTAAGTAGGTGAACACAATAAAACCAATCTGTATAAAGAAAAGTAAAATCGCCCAAGCCCTCTTCACTCTTGCCTCTTGACTTTTGCCTCTTGCCTAGTGCCATAACGACGATTTTCAATGCTAACCTACTTAACAACGGACAACTGACAAAGGACAACTGACCACTGACTATTCTTGATCATAAGGTTCTCTGTCAAAAGATATGGCTTTGCCACGCAAGCTATCGCTTTGATTTTGTGGATAAATGTCTCCTGTTTCCTCATTGCCAGTATTCTCGCTCATGGCTTTAGGTAAACCATCAGCACCAACTGTCACTAAATCAATTTGTTGACGGTAGTAATCAACACTTTTGACTTGTACCATACAGCTATCGCCCAATCGGTAGGAAGCCCGATTTTTTCGCCCAAATAACGCTTGTTGTCTGGCACGATATTCATACCAATCGTCTTTGAGGGAACTGACGTGAACCAGTCCTTCTATTCGTAAGGTATTAGCGAGATTACCTTCTGTGGGCGATTCTACTGGGACTTCAATTTCCACAAAGAAGCCGTAAGATTGAACACCAGTAATTACTCCTGGAAATACTTCGCCAATGCGTTGTTTCATTAAGGAGGCTTTTTGGAGTCCGGCTAAATCAGCTTCAGCTTCTTGGACTTCTTTTTCTCGGTCATTAATTTGGACAATGACCCTGGTTAAGTCGCTTTGCAGTTCTTGTTGGAGTTCTGGGGGGAGAACGTTCCAATTGATTTCTTCGTGACAATTGGAATGGCGCAGGTTTATCCGATCTTTGACGCGGGTATTCCGGCGATCGCGCCCATGCTCTAGTAAGTTATGATACACCCGTTGCAAGAGGATATCTGGATAACGACGTAAGGGGGCAGTTATGTGGACATATTGGGATAAAGCTAGTCCAAAGTGAGAACTTTTGGTAATGCTATATAAAGAAGGCTTGAGAGTGTCTTGTAATAAATAGGTGAGAACTTGTTCCGATGGGGAATCGGCAAAAGCTCCCGTCAAGTGTTGATAATCTAGAGGTTGGATTTCTAATTCTGGATCAAGTCCTAATTCCACACCTAAATTAACGGCTAGTTTGAGCATTTCCTGAACATCTTCGGGATCAGGTGTGCCTTGAACTCGCCATAAACTGGGAACTCCCAAGGCGCTGAGATGATCAGCCATGAGTTGATTAACTAATATTACCAATTCGGTAATGAGCGATCGCCCAGGTAAGTCATTAACCACCACCGATCCCATTGCTCCTTCGTCATAGTAAGGGTTGTGGCTGGGTGGGAGATTTAACCGTAAGCTGCCCCGCTGTAGACGTACCTGCTTAATAGCAGTAGCCAAAGTCTGCAAATCTGGTAATTTCTCTTGGACTTCGGCTGCCACTGTGCTGCTTTCACCAGCAAGAATAGCTGCTGTCTCTACTTGACTAACAGCTACATCTACATTAATGACACTAGGTTGAATTTCCCATTCCTCCACTTCTCCTGATTGGGGGTTAATGGTGATGATAAAAGAGAGAGCCAAGCGATCGCTACCAGGGACTAAAGAACACCGTTGTATCACCACTGCTGGCAACATTGGCAGTAGTAATTCTCCCAAATACACTGACTTACCCCGCTTGAGGGCTTCCCGGTCTAGAGCCTCATCGGCTTGGATATAGTGGGAAACATCTGTAATGTGAAATAATAATCGCCAATTATCATCAGTAGTTTTTTCTACACTGAAGGCATTTTCAACTACAGATTCATCACTGTTGACACTCTTAATGGTGAAGGTAAAAACCTCACGTAAATCGAGACGATTTTTCAGGTCTGCTTTCAGGAGTCTCTTGGGTAACTTTGCCGCTGCATCGAGGATAGAATCAGGAAAAGTTCGGGATAAATCATGTTTACAAGTTACCAAATCTATATCCGCTGCGGCTTCAGCATCACTACCCAAAATTTGCACTACTCGACCCAATGGGGGATATTGTGCGAGGGGATAGCGAAGAATTTCTACATGAGCTAAGTGATCAATTGCTTCTTCCAACTTCATGCTGTTGAGTTGTAGTTTCAGTTCAAACAGCAATCTGTCATCCAAAGGGACAGCCCGAAAACCTTCCTCCACCTGCTTAATTCTGGCGAGTAAGGTGTGATTAGACCGCTCCATAATCAACTTCACCTCACCTTCCGGCGATCGCCTGCGACTGCCTTCCTTGAGGACTCTTACCAAAACGCGATCGCCATTCCAGGCATTACTCAAATGACTTTCACGGATGTAAATATCCTCTGAGCCTTCGCTATCTTGAATCGCAAAGCAAAAGCCCTTACTAGAACAACGTAATTTAGCCTCAATCAAGCCTTCTTCGGTAACGCGGCGATATTTCCCCCGTTCCTTCACCAAAAGCCCGATTTTTTCCAACACATCCAAAGTAATTTGGAGTTTTTCTAGACTTTCTTCATCCTCACAACCCAGTTTTTTTTCTAGGACTTTACGAGCCACTAATTTATCATCTGTAAAATTGGCAAGAAGTGTAGCGATTGAAAATTCCATGCAGTGAACCGACCTTTGGTCAAAACATCATTTGTTGTCGAATCTGGCTCTTTACTGTATTCCCTCGCGGTTTACAGACACTTGCTTACGAATTTCGCCTTTGCGTAGTGTTTCGTAGAAAAGGCAAGTCCGCTCATCGCGCAGCATGGCGTTAGCCATAGTCATTGTCAGATGAAGCCCCTGCGTTGACTTCTCACTGCACGACAATCTCAGCGTTTGCTTACGTGACCCTTGACTTGATCTAAACAATCTTGACCATGCACTCCTGATACCTAATAATTAAACACTACGTAATTTAGATAATGAGTTAGTGAGAGACTTGGTTTGGAGAACTCTCTATCTCACCCACAACCCACAAACTACAAACTGGTTTAACTACAGGTGTTTGATAGTTTAGATGTAAGGCAATTCCACGACATCAATATCTGATAGCATAGCGTGGTGTTGGCCATGTCTTCACTAGAAGAAACCGCTGAAAAACCCAATTCTCCCTTATGTAGAATCGGTAACAATCAGGTAAGCAGTAAAACACAGGCAACGAAGGCAAACCTTATCTTTATTATTGTAGATTTAGAGCGCACTTCTTTAAAAATACTTCTAGATATCTAATTGGTTAATTAGTATAGCATTTAAAGATAGACGACAATTTGTGATCAACAACTGTTAGTATCAGAACATATTTAATGTCGTGAGTGCTTAGTTCTCAGTAAGACTTTATATTGAAATATAGGGTTTTGTCTAGGGGATGGTCAGTGGTCAGTTGTCAGTTGTCAGTTGTCAGTAGGGGCGAAGCATTTGGAAGATAAATTATCGCTCATTGCCAAAAATAGTTCTCCAAATGCTTCGCCCGTACAGTTGTTAGTTGTCAATTATTAACTGTAAATTTTGAGATTGCTTTAATTTATACAGATTGGTGTTAGCAGTGCAAAATAAGACGGTGGTGATTTCGGCAATTAATACCTCTGTCAATTCTACTACAGCCGCTTCCGATACTGCTGCTGCTTTGAGAAAGGGCATTGCTAAACCAGCAATATCAGCCCCTAAAGCGATCGCTTTAGCCACATCTAAACCATTGCGTAAGCCCCCAGATGCAATTAAGGGAACATCGGGATCATGCTCCCGAATACTGGCAATACAATCGGCTGTGGGTATCCCCCAGTCCCCAAATGTTTGCCCCAAACGCCGCTGTAAGACAGTTTCTGCCCGTTCACTTTCAACCATTGCCCAAGACGTACCACCAGCGCCAGCCACATCAATAGCTTGCACTCCCACAGCTATCAATTTTTCTGCCATAGTTGCAGAAATTCCATTACCTACTTCTTTGGCAATTACGGGAACTGGTAAGTCGTTGCACAAGTTAGATATTTTGTCAAGTAATCCATGAAAGTTAGTATCACCCCTGGGTTGAATGAATTCCTGCAAAGGGTTAATATGTAAAATCAAAGCATCGGCTTCCACCAGATCAATAATTCGCAAACATTCATCAATACCATAATCATAATTAAGCTGTACCGCGCCTAAATTAGCAAAGAGGAGAATATCCGGCGCATATTTACGAACAGCAAAGGTATTTGCAACTTGGGGTTTTTCCACTGCCACTCTTACAGATCCTACACCCATTGCTAATTTGTATTCTTGGGCAACTTCGGCTAGACGACGGTTAATAATTCCCGCTGGTTCTGTACCTCCCGTCATGGAGGAAATTAACAAAGGTGCATGGAGATGTTTTCCCAAAAATGTCGTACTCACATCAATATCTTTACCATCAATTTCTGGTAAACAAGTATGGGTAAAGCGATATTTTTCTAACCCAGTGGTAATTACTGGAGATTGGACATTATCTTCTAAACAGATGCGGATATGATCTGCTTTGCGATTTTGGGTTTGGGCTGAGGTGTTAATAGGAGGGTTCACGGCTTATATATGAAATCATGTTAATATCTATTGTTGCAAATATTTTTCATATCCAAGCTGATCTAGTTTAGCTTGCTTTTCCATGACCATATTACAAAGACTTTGGCGATAAACTTGCACTTTTTCGAGTAATTCTGGTTGGTGAGTAGCAAGAATTTGTACAGCTAAAA
The DNA here is from genome assembly GCF_028330815.1 of Dolichospermum lemmermannii CS-548. Lineage (NCBI taxonomy): Bacteria > Bacillati > Cyanobacteriota > Cyanophyceae > Nostocales > Aphanizomenonaceae > Dolichospermum > Dolichospermum lemmermannii. Next base: position 502 of record NZ_JAQMTJ010000218.1, on the reverse strand, counting down.
GTCCAGCATTTTTAGAATTCCCAATAGCGACAGTGGCAACAGGTATTCCTGCTGGCATTTGCACTATAGAATATAAAGAATCCACACCTTGTAAATTTCGAGTAGCGACGGGAACACCAATAACAGGTAAAGGAGTTAAAGATGCTACCATACCAGGAAGATGTGCCGCACCACCTGCACCAGCAATAATTACCTTGATACCGCGTTGATGTGCAGTTTTAGCATATTCAAACATTCGTTCTGGGGTACGATGGGCAGAGACAATGGCAACTTCAACTACAATACCGAATTCTTCGCAAATAGCGATCGCATCCTTCATTGTAGGCAAATCGGAATCACTACCCATGATAATACCAACTTCGAGACTCATATAATTTAGGGACTGGGGATTGGGGACTGGGAACAACTGACAACTGTACGGGCGAAGCATTTGGAGAACTATTTTTGGCAATGACCGATAATTTATCTTCCAAATGCTTCGCCCCTACTGACAACGAACAAT
>NZ_JAQMTJ010000217.1:0-4976 GCF_028330815.1 Dolichospermum lemmermannii CS-548 | reverse complement strand
GTAGAACGGCTTGAATAATTCAAAGTTTGTAGTGAGGAATTTATTCCTCATTTGAGGGCTGAAGCCCTTACTACGAAATCATCTCCAGATTTTTTACATTACTTAATCTACTTTGATTTATTTTCGTCTACTTACTTAGTGTTGAAGTTCCGTTTATTACTTCTTCTTTAAAAAGTGAGATATCGGTTACAAATGCTGTGAAATTAAAAGCGAATAAAAATTTCTCTTTTGAGTCTTGTGGATTAAGAGGAAAAGGCTTTATTTTATCAGAACAAGAAGCTCAAGAATGGATAAAATTAAATCAAAAAAATCAAGAGGTTCTTAAACCTATGATAGATGGTAAAGGGTTAATATATCCTTTTGAAAAGTTAGATTGGGTAATTGATTTTAATAATATGTCTATTGAGGAAGCATCACAATACATTCAACCATTTAATAGAGTTATGGAGAGAGTTAAACCTGAAAGAGAAAAAAATAAACGTGCGTCTAGGAAAAATAATTGGTGGAAATTTGGTGAATATGCACCAAAAATGAGAAATGCTTTAATTGATTTAAAGTGTTATTTTGCAGTACCTAAAGTATCTAAATATGTGACATTTATCCCTGTGAATATTTCTATTTTACCTTGTGAAGCTAATATGGTTGTTGCTGCTGATGATTTTTATATCCTTGGTATTCTCACATCTAACGTACATCGTGTTTGGGTAAAAGCGCAAAGTTCGACTTTAGAAGATAGAACTAGTTACACTAATACAACTTGTTTTGAAACTTTCCCCTTTCCGCAAACAGCAGATATAAAAATAATCCAACAAATTCGCACTAAAACAGAAGAACTACATAAATATCGTACTCAACAAATGGAAACCAAACAATGGGGAATCACTACATTATATAATAAATTTTTCACCGAACCGAGTAGTCAACTTTATAAACTACATGAACAACTGGATAAACTGGTAATGTCAGCTTATCAATTCAACCCAGAAGATGATATTTTAGAAAGACTGCTGTTATTAAATTTAGAATTAGCCGAAAAAGAAAAACAGGGAATTAAAATTATTGGACCAGAAATAGCAAATTAGTACGTAGTATGTAGGGTGCGTTAGAGGTTGTTTGAAAAGTATTAGATAAAACCAATAATCTTCAAAAACCCAACCCACCTTCCCAAGTAAGGGGTGTACCTCATAAACTTAAAATAGGCTGTATAATAATCCTATAGATTAAGGTGCGTTACGCTTTGCTAAGAGGATGTTTGAAAAGTTTTTAATGTATAAACTGACCCCTCTCCAAACCTCTCCCCTGCAAGGGGAGAGGCTTTAAAACCCCCATTCCCTTGTAGGGAATGGGGGTAGGGGGGTTAGGTTTTTGGAGATTATGGGTTTCATATAATACTTTTAAAACAACCTCTAACGCACCCTACTATTTTAGGAAAGGTTGTCAGAAATAAAAATGAAAAAAGGATTTTTAACTAAGGTTGAGAAAGTCCCAATACTCGCCATTTTTCCCGACTGAGAAAAAAACCAATACCATTACTATTAGTACAAGTTAAACCAGTTTTTTGGGAAACACATTTAAAACCACCATTGTTCCAAGTTTTTCCATAGGCCAAAACGGTTTTATTTTTATCAGCAATGGTATCACTGATACATAAAATTTCTGGTCTAGCATCAGCAGGTAACAAAAAACCCATTCCCCAATCAAACCCGCAATATCCAGGGTAAGGTTGAGGCGGTTTGGGTTTTAGCGAAGTATTGATTTCACACCTTAAACTATTTGTTTCTCCTGGAATTAACTCACAAAACATATTACCACTGGGGGATTGAAACCCTTTTGGTGCAGCAATACTTACCTGTGGCAATACAGTTACTATGCTGGTAACTACAAAGATAATTGGTTTGATCAATTGTTTATACATAATTGGATCATATCTGAAAAGGTTGGGTTGGGAAACGGTTACCTTCGCACAGCAAATGGTACAGCGGCGTTAGCCATAGTGTGGCAAAGCCATAACCCACAAAATGCGTATTTGTTGCGCTGTCGCTTAATCCAACAAAGCAAAAAATGGCGAAGGTATTGAGAATAATAAGATTATTTCTATGACTGTGAAAACGGGTCTTTAGATATGATATGTGTAAGTTGGAGTAAATTCCGTGCCAATGGATATTTAAAGGTGTTTTGACGGATAATAGCAAACTTCTTTGGCAGATTAAGCCGGATTTGTGACTTTCGCTGCTGAGAAGTTTTGACAACAAAAATTTGTAATTGTTTAGAAATTGTAATTTTAGGTTCGGGAATCTATGTTAACCAACGCGCAAACCCCCACTATCACAAAAGATTCATCTGATGTTCTCCCTGGTGTAAATGCTCAGGCTAGAGTCAGTCAGTTTATGCAGAATCTGCAGGATGAAATTACCCAAGGTTTAGAGAAATTAGATGGTCTGGGGACGTTTCAGGAAGATAGTTGGCAGCGTCCAGAAGGGGGTGGTGGGCGATCGCGTGTCCTGCGGGATGGGGCGATCTTTGAACAAGCAGGGGTAAATTTTTCTGAAGTTTGGGGTTCTCATTTACCTCCTTCAATTTTAGCCCAACGTCCAGAAGCAGCAGGACATGGATTTTATGCAACGGGTACTTCTTTGGTGTTGCACCCACGAAATCCTTATGTACCTACAGTCCATTTAAATTACCGCTATTTTGAAGCAGGCCCAGTTTGGTGGTTTGGTGGAGGTGCGGATTTAACACCTTATTACCCCTTTGCTGAAGATGCAAAACATTTTCATAACACTTTTAAACAAGCTTGTGATCAACACCATCCTGAGTATTATCCTGTGTTTAAGCGGTGGTGCGATGAATATTTTTATCTGAAACATCGGGATGAAACACGAGGAATTGGTGGTTTATTTTTAGATTACCAAGATGGTCAAGGTTCTATCTATCGCGGCCCAGATCCTCATGGGGACGCAGCTATTTATAGTAATCAGGTAGGTCAATTACCGTCACGGAGTTGGGAAGATATATTTGCTTTAGTTCAAGACTGTGCTGGGGCATTTTTACCTGCTTATGCGCCAATTGTGGAACGCCGACAGGGGATGGAATACGGCGATCGCCAACGTAATTTCCAATTATACCGTCGTGGTAGATATGTAGAATTTAACTTGGTTTATGACCGAGGGACAATTTTTGGACTGCAAACCAACGGCCGCACAGAATCAATTCTCATGTCTCTACCACCTTTAGTTCGTTGGGAATATGGCTACAAACCAGAACCTAATTCTCCTGAAGCTGAGTTGTATGAGACTTTTCTAAAACCGCAAGATTGGATAAACTGGAAACCAAGTCAAGAATAGGCAAGATCTAAGGGGTGAGAGGCACTCCTTCTCTCCCCCTCTTGCTTATTCTCTATTCCCTAAAAATTTTTTTATAACCCCTACTGATGATTGTTTTGATTAGCAAATATTAGCAAAAAGATGTTACTTCAATGATTCATATAGAGCAAAAAACCTACACAACTCAAGACGGTAACACAATAATAATGTTAACTCCGGTAGGTCGCTTAGATATTACCACTGCTTGGCAATTTCGGCTGAAATTACAGGAATGTATTTCTAAGCTTGGCCGTCATATTGTTATTGATCTAGGCCAAGTAAATTTTATTGATAGTTCTGGACTGACTTCCTTAGTAGCTGGTATGCGTGATGCTGATAAGGTTAAGGGCAGTTTTCGTATTTGTAATATTCACCCAGAAGCCAAGCTTGTGTTTGAAGTCACAATGATGGATACAGTATTTGAAATCTTTGAAACTCAAGAAGAAGCCCTAGAAGGTGTACCTCGGAGTCTAAGTTTTTGATAGAACTAGGACTTACGCAAGTGTCACACCGAAAATCTGTTGTAGGGTGCGTCAGACTGCATAAATACTGCAAATAAACAGATTGTTGATATCTGAGGCACCCTATCAATGTGCCAGTTGCGTAAGTCCTGATAACTTGAACTATTTAGCCCTGATTGGTTCATACTAGATAACAGGAATACGCCTTTACTAAAATTTTCTTTGTGAATAACGTCCGTACAGTATCTGATACAAAAAGAACCTTTTACACTCTTCATACCAGGCCGATTAATACTATTTACCGCCGGGTAGTGGAGGAGTTGATGGTAGAAATGCACCTACTATCAGTCAATGTTGATTTTAGCTACGATGCGATTTATGCCTTGGGCGTTGTCACAACTTTTGACCGCTTCATGGATGGCTACCAACCAGAACAGGACAAAGAGTCAATTTTCCGAGCAATCTGTCAGGCTGTGGAACAAGACCCCCAGAGCTACCGACAAGATGCCTCCAGATTGCAAGCTTTAGCTGCCAGTTTACCAGCTAAGGATTTGATTGCTAGTTTAAGTCAAGCAAGTCCCCTCAATCAAGATGCAGATTTGCAAAAGCAACTAGAAGCGGTGGCCGCAAATTCCAACTTTAAATATAGTCGTTTATTTGGCGTTGGTTTATTTGCATTATTAGTCCAGTCAGATCCTGAACTTGTCAAAAACAATGAGCAAAGGGCTGAAGCACTAAAAGCAATCTCTAACGGGTTACATATCTCTGAAGATAAACTCATCAAAGATTTAGAACTATACAGTTCTAACCTGGAAAAAATGGCGCAAGCACTCATAGTCATGGCAGATATTTTGACAGCAGATCGGAAAAAACGCGATGCTTTAAAGCAAGCCTAACTATCAGCACTATCCCGTACTAATAAATAATTTGGGAACGGGATATCCATGTTGAGAAATCCCCCAAATAGGGCTTGCTGAAAAAGTCTTTTCGTGAGGGCTAGGAGTCAGGAGTCAGGAGTCAGGAGTCAGGAGTCAGGAGTCAGGAGTCAGGAGGAAGAATTAGAAGGAGAGAAGAATAGTCTCAAATTTCAGAAAGTGATAGGTTTTTAATGGTTTCAATCCTTATTCCTTGCACCTAATTCACTTTTTTAACC
>NZ_JAQMTJ010000216.1:0-29297 GCF_028330815.1 Dolichospermum lemmermannii CS-548 | reverse complement strand
TATCATCAATTTCTAAGACGATGGAAGCATACCATTGACCATTGCGGTTAACGATATCCAAAGCTTTAGGATGCCCCCAAAGTCTAGCTTTACCCCGCATTTTAATTTGACCAATCTTTGATAATTCTAAATAGCCGTTATCACCTGTACTGTGTACTTTCCAGCCTGTAAAAGATGGATAAGTCCAACCTGAATAATGACGGATTGGCTTGAATCTAGGGTACTTCCCTAGTCCCTTGAAAAACCTTTGGAAAGCAAAATCAACCCGTTTTAATGTGGCTTGCAATGCTTGGGAATTAATTACTTTATATTCTATCCAGACTTCTTTGAAATCCGGTAAACAATTCTGTTGTTCAAAGTAAGAAACAGATTTACCAAACTTTTTGTATGAAGTAATGCGGTTAGATACAGCAGCATTATACAAATCTTTATGAAGTTGGCGGTGGTAGTGCAACATTTCACTGACTTGTTTATTAGGATATAGTCGGAAAGTCGCTCTACGTAACGCCATTGATGATTACCTCCCATTCACTTTCTTAACTTATGCTATACTAACATTATAAATACCTAATATTTTGTCAAAAACTCAACTGTCCTCAAAATTCTTTTACTTGCAGTAAAAAACATTTTTTGAACGTTTCGTTTTTGACTTGCTTACATCCCCACCCTATGAGTACATTGAGGGTGGGGAATTACGCAAAACTGTTAAAGGTTTTATATCCAACCGAAAATTACTCTCGCTCATCATAAAATATTCTGTATGTCAATAGTATATTTGTTCTATATAATTCTTTGGATAATTGCTGTCTAAAAATTCGTCTCGGAACTTGCTGTTAATTTGTAAAGTTTTGTATTATTTTTCGGGATTTATTTCTGCAATAACCATAAATAAAGGCTTTTGAAAATAGCCTTGTCAGTCAATTAGAAAATTGACAACAATAACCCAATTATGAAATTCTCGATAATTGTAGCAAACTCTCAAAAGTATTGCAAGCTCGTTGCTAAATAAAAATTATTCTCAATTAATTCTTAAGAAAATCTAAAGCTGAATTATCATAAGTTATGAATATTAAAACTATTATTGGGTTTCTATAAGTTTTAGTTATATTGTAATTGGAAGTCCCTTAGTTAACAAATTACATTCTTGAGGGAATAAATCCTGATTCTGCGGTAATGCGAATCAGTTACTTGCGTTTATCAATGAAATGGCTTATCTCTAGGGCAAATTTGGGATGGTGTTGGGTTAAATGAGCTATTTATACCCGTATAATTTTAAACAATACTAAAAACTGGGGAGTTTATGGATACAATGCCTTTAAATCAGAGTCAAGACGAAAAAGATATTAAACTGTTGGTTTTAGATATAGATGGGACAATTGCGGGACAATCCAATACTCTCAGTCATCCTGTCAAGGAAGTGATTGCTGCTGTACAAGCCAAGGGAATTAAGGTAGCTATAGCCACAGGAAGGATGTATTGTTCAGCTTTGCGGTTTCATCAAGAAATTGGCTCTACGCTGCCTTTAGTAGCTTATCAGGGAGCTTGGATTCAAGATCCAAATACTCAGGAAATTCACCGTCATTTATCTGTATCTAGAGAAATTGCCCTGCAACTCCTAGAATACTTTGAACAGCCAGATTTGCGATCGCTCCTCTCAGTTCATTTTTACATCAACGACCAGCTTTATGTGCGAGAAATTACCAAAGAAACGGAAAGCTATCAACAACGCTGTGGTGTGAATGCTATTCCCGTTGGTGATTTACGTCAATTATTAGATCATGAACCCACTAAAATTTTAGCTTTGTGTGATGATGCGAGTCTAATTCAACAACTTTTGACTAATTTACGCCATAGATATAAACCCACAGAATTATATATGACAACATCTGTAGCCACCTTCCTAGAAGCAGCTAACACTCATGTTAATAAAGGCAATGCTGTCCGTTATCTAGCTGAAGAAATGCTAGGTTTAGAAAGTCATCATGTCATGACTATCGGTGATAATTTCAATGATGTAGAAATGCTCAGTTATGCTGGCATTAGTGTCGCTATGGGTGACGCACCAGACCAAGTGCAAGCGATCGCTGATTGGGTAGCACCTAGTGTAGAGTTAGATGGTGCAGCCATAGCAATGGAAAAATTCTTACTTAATTAAAAATCCAAAAATAAGAAAAGACACCGACGACTGGCCGTGTTTCGTCTCGGTGTCTTTCCTACTAATTTCGCTCCTCACACACCTGCGATTGTAGTCGGAGATATTTATTTTGTCAAGAGAATTTCTCAAAGTTTTTGTAAAATTCCGACAAGATAGAAAGATAGATCCCCGACTTCTTTGAGAAGTCGGGGATCTGAATTTTTGAATTTTAGCTATTAAAGTTCTACAGGTGCGACAATGCCCAATTTGTCTTCTAACACAGACCTTAAAACCAATTGAGTCGCTATCAGCAATCCTAATCTTGCTTGAGCTAATTCTGGATCATGAATTTTCACTTCCCCCCAAATCCGACAATTACACCAAAACCGCTCAAAAGCTTGACTTAAATTCTCACCTGCTTTTGACCAGTTAATGGAACTACCGCTATCAGCACAAACCAAATCATCTACCACTTTGACTAATTGGTAAATCAGAAAACTCTCATCAGCGTGATTAAGGCGAAGTTTTTGATCACAATTGAGCCAAGATATAGCGTTTACAGATACAAAACCTTTAATATTTGTCCTATTAAGTTCAATTAATCCTTCCTTTTCTGCTGCACACAACAAAGAACAGCATCGTGAATGAGCGTATTGAATTTTAAAAATTGTTAATGAGTTGGTTAATTGGCGATTGGGAACAGAAATTTTACTTTTTGCCTGTTCACTTTGTTCTAGTGAGCATTCCTCATTTCCGCTGACAGTGAGACAGTGTAACCAAGCCGCTAAGGTAGAGTCAACGAGTTCTATATGAATCCAACCGGGGGGAACTACTTTAACGTTAAATAAACTAGCACTATTTCGGGATAAATGCTCAACAATCGCCTGAGCAATTTCCATCGCTGGTGAATTCTGAGATTTTGATATGCTCATAGCCATACCAGAGATATATAAAATTTTCTGATTATATCCTCCCTGATAGAGAGGAACTTTTTTCCCTTTTATGCTTGTAATTTCCCCACTATTGGTAAAAATACTGAAGAAAGACACTAAATATCCAGTTATTAAATGCTTAATTGCTTTATTTTGATCTAAAAGTAGTCTATAACACACGTATTTCTTTGTAAAAAATTTATGGTGTGCATCATTTTATCCTGTTCCATCTATCTTCAGACAGAAGTTTAGTCTATGTAAGGAAAAATGAGAGTAGGATAAAATTTGATGAATAATGTATAAAAAATGGGTAATCTTTACTACCCTTGTTGTACAGTAGGAAGTATAAGAAAAAATAGAGAGCAATTTAGCTTTCTATCCCATTGGAGGGCTGACGCTGTTAGGCGTTATGCCTACCCCCGTTAACACAAAGACACTCCTTGCACTTTTCTTATCACGTCTTTGTTCTCAGCCAAACACTCTTTGTTACCTATGCAATCTCAATCCTCCTTTTCCGAAGCTTCACGTCCTTTCTTAACTTGGCAGCGAATCCTTGACTGGGCCCAAGAACACTACCGCTGCCGCACCTTCAGTAAAGATGAGCGGATTCCAGCTAGACCTGGTTTGCTCTATTTAGTCCAAAGAGGTGCTATTCGCATGGTAGGAACTGCCCAAGTCAGTGCTACTGCTAGTCAGTTAACATCTAGACGGATTAACAGAACTCCAGAAGAAGCTTTCTTGGGTTTTGTGGGAGCAGGTCAACCTTTTGAAATTGTTGCTCAGTCTCCATTTACACTCCAGTCCTACGCCCACGTTGACCAAACAGCAGTGCTGTGGATGTACTGGCATGACCTAGACAACTGGCCTCACTTCCGCCGTGAAGTTATGGATGCTTTTAGATATCAGCACCAGCGCAAGTTGCTATGGTTGAGTGCTTTAGGACAACGTCGCACAATTGACAGACTCTTAGGATTTCTCACCCTACTGATTGAGGAATATGGAGAGCCTTCAATGAGCGAAACTGATCCTGATGTCATTCGTGGTTATTCCTTGCCCTTCCCCCTCACCCATGCCCAAATAGGCAGCGCCATTGGTTCAACCCGTGTGACTGTCACTCGTTTAATGGGTAAATTACGTCAACGGGGCTTAATCCTGACCCAAGGAGATAATTTGATTTGCCTACCCGCTGAATCTATCAATAGAGTCAGCTAGGATCTAGTTCAAATCTTTAATGAGCAGCAAATTGATAGATGTTGACTGAGAGCTTGCCACTCTCGGACACACCAATGGCAGGTATCAGCGGATTCTAACTAGTCCAAATTGGGTAATTAGTTCTGTGAGCCTGCTCCTCATAATATCTCGCGGTAAGTCGGAAACTCAGGGGCTTTAGCCCTGAGAGTGTCAAGAATCTGTTTGACCACCACAAACAGATTTTGGGTAATCGGGTATGAAATGAAGATGTCTTGGATAAAATGTTCTCTAGTGCCGCATTTATCATGAAGGCACTCATAACGCTAGATCGGCAAATTGGGGCCACCCACCTGGTTCCAATTATTGATCTTGGCTTTTGGTATCATGAAAACTCAGGCACTTTTCCAGGTTATAGATAATTCTTTTTTCTTTCTTCCTCCTGACTCCTTTTATTTGATTCTGACAAATCCAGCTTTTTCAATCAGTTCTTGACCTTGAGATGTAACTAACCAATTTGCATACACTTCCCCGGCTTGTTGATCTGATTGACCATTTTGTTTTATGATCACAAATAAATTGCGGGTGATTGGGTAGTTGCCATTGCGAAAGTCTTGAGAATTCAACTGGTTAGGCTTGTTGGCACATTCAGATTGAGTTATTTTTGGTTGTTGGTAAGGTGCTATTAATTGCTCACTTGTCCGTCCTATTGGTAGGGATTTGATTGTACATTGAGGGACAATCTCTGGAGCAGAACCATAATAGATAGCACCAGGAGCAATAGCTACTTTGCGGATAGCTTCTGTGGTTGTACCAATGTAATTAATATTGTTGCCAAATTTATCTTTATTGAGAACGTTTTCGACAAAAAAATCTACTGTGCCACCGGCTTCTTTGCTGCGAGATAGGGGAATAATGGGTAAATTTGTACCACCTACTTGTTGCCAGTTAGTAATTTTGCCAGTGTAAATATCTTTAAGTTGAGAAACTGTTAATCCTGGAATATTTAGGTTATGATTAACAGCGATCGCAATTCCATCAATGGCTACAGTAATTTCTTTTAAGCTAAATCCTTTGGTTTTGGCAGTTTCGTTTTCTTCTGGTTTAACGGGACGAGAAGATTGAGAAAAAGCTAGTTGATTTGCTATCAACATTTTAATCCCAGTTCCTGAACCTGGTTTTTCGTTAATGGGTTGGGTATAACGTAAATCAAACTGAGGACAACTATTTTTGAGGACTGAATCTACATCCCGACGGATAGGAGCCCATGTTGTACTACCACCATAACTAAATATACCTTGTGGGAAATTGGGGATTTTACAATTGCTGACTGGTGGCGGATTAGGGTTAATAATGTTGTTACTGGGGTTCTGAGTGAGATTCTGATTAGCAGAGTTAGTGGTACTAGAATTATTGTTAATTCGCCCCCAATGTTCCATTAAAAACCAGAAAGCAGCAAAGCTTAATCCAGAGGTAAGAACAAGAGATAAGAGCAGTGACAGAGTTTCTTTTTTTTGAGACATGGGTGGTTTCCTTAGTGCTTTTTTTTCTAAAGAATTGAAGACATTAATTTATAAATAAGTCGAAATAATGTTGTTACTGTTATAGAGATTAATGCAGCTATCGCTGCTAACATAATTACTTGTTCAATGGCAATATTACTTCGTAAAAACGGAATAAAAAATATAATTGCCAAACTGACTGCGGGAATAATTAGCAAGTCAAATTTTTCTAACCAGCGTTTAGTTTGAGCAAAAATTAGACCATTCAAAATTACAACAGCAACAGTTAAAGTAATGATCGGGTTTTTCACTAAACCGAAAAAAGCGATCGCTATTAATGCCCCTTCAAATCCGCTAAAAGCAGCCCCAGCTAATAATTCCCATGTAGCAAAAGCCGATTGAACTGATTTTATTGGTTGTGGTGGTTGTAAATTAGGTGGCTGTGTTGGTGGTAATACCGTCTGTGCAGATGGGGCAGGAAAAAGGGCTTCTAGCACTTCCTGGGATGACTGAAAGCGTTGATTGGCAGCAGGTAGCAACATTTTATCTAAAATATCAGCTAGTCGGGGGTTAATGCTGATTTGAGAGTGCCATTGCCATTGATTAGTATAAGCATCAAATAGTTTGCTTGCTTCTTGACCTGTTAGTAAGGTAATCACAGTAACAGCTAAAGCATATAAATCTGTAGATGGAAATACTTGATTTCCTGCCATTTGTTCCGGTGGTGCAAATCCCATAGAATAAATTCCCGTAGAACTAGAGGAATTAGCCGGGGTATTAGTTACTTGCTTCACTGCACCGAAATCCAATAAAAAGAGCCTACCATCATGACGACGCATAATATTAGAGGGTTTAATATCTCTGTGAATAATGCCTCTGTCATGGATGAAAGTGAGAATTGGCAGAATTTCTGTGAGTATTTGTTTAACCCCTATTTCCGAAAATTTACCTTCTTGAACTAATTCTTCTTCTAGAGTTTGTCCATCAATATACTCTTGAACTAAATAAAAAAATTTGTCTTGTTGTCCTGATTGTAGACTTTGAACTGTGACAGTATACTCAGCAAATAAGTTAGGTATTTGCTTGTGTTCATTACCTATTTCCTCTAAAATTTTTGCTTCTTGTTCAAAGAGAATTTTTGCTTTTTTCAAAGCTTCTTCTGTTAAATTGCTGCTAGGTTGAAATTGCTTAACTACACATTTTTTTATTGTGGGAGTATCCCGATCAATTGCCAAAAAAGCAGCACCAAATCCCCCCCTAGCCAAAAGTTTAATTGGCAAATAGTGGTCACGTAAAATCAGCGGCATACCGCAGTTAGTACAAAATTTTTGCGGTACTGTTTTTAGTGTTTTAATATCATCTAAATCAGGAAAGTGATTTTTAGGATGTTGACAGTGGGGACGAGTGCAGCAGACTTCCATATTGTTTGTTATTCAAATGAGTCATTGGTCATTAGAAATTTGTCGTTAACTAATGACTTTTGACTGGTAACAAGGTTTTTAATTGGCATCAGAACCGTTAGATGTTGCTATATCCAATGTACTATTTATCACTTGATTGATTTGTGATAATTTTAACACCTCCTGTGTCCAGGCTGGGTTAGCAAACTGAGGTAAAATTTCCTGACTAAAAGCTTCTGCGGCTTTGGATCTATAGCGATTGGGGTTACATATTAGCCAGAGTGTCCGCTTCACCACTACTCCTTCGATAGGGGCACGATGGAGAACACCCATTTGTAACTCCTTAGCGATCGCTGAAGTAGAAACAAAGGCAGCACCTAAGCCAGATTGGACAGCGTTTTTAATAGCTTCTATGGAATTTAGTTCCATTTCAAACTTAAACCGTCTGGTGTCAATATCACAACGGGCTAAAACCTGATCAATGACTTTGCGGATAGTTGATTGGGAGTCAAGAGCAATGAATTGTAGTTTATATAGGTCTTCTTTTTGAATTGTTTCTAATTTAGCAAAGGGATGGGATGTGGGTAAAATGAGTGCCAATTCATCTTCAGCATAGGGAACAGTTTCTAAAGATTCCGCTAATTCAGTGGGAATTTCCCCACCAATAATTGCTAGATCAACCTGGCCATTAGATACACTCCAAGCCGTGCGACGGGTAGAATGGACGTGCAATTGTACAGCTACATCTGGATATTTTTGGCGAAATAAGCCGATCATTTTTGGTAACAGATAAGTGCCAGTGGTTTGGGAAGCACCAACAATCAATGTACCTCCTTGGAGATTTTGTAAATCCTCAATAGCGCGGCAGGTTTCCTGACACAAACTGAGGATTTTGTCCCCATAGCTCAGAAGTAGATGTCCCGCTTCAGTCAATTGAGCGCGACGGCCTCCTCTGTCAAATAGGGGAACATCCAGTTGTCGTTCCAGGTTTTGAACTTGCAAACTCACAGCAGGTTGGGAGACGTAAAGGCTATCAGCAGCCCGCTTAAAACTCCCTTCTTGGGCAATGGCTTTGAGAATTCGTAACTGATCTAAAGTAAAAGGAAGGTCAGACATAAGGCAAAACCTGTCAAACTGGGATTCATGAGCAACTTTAAAAATAAATCAAAATGAATAGTTTGGTGACTAAGCATGATTTATGGCATTGTTAAGATTTGAACAACTAACTAAAATACTTACCACAACATCTTGACAAAAATCTTCCTGTGTATAATCAAGCATTCAGCCGTCAGCCTTCAGCTATCAGATTTTAAGACGGAAATACAGGTAATTAAAACTAATTGCCTGGGTGTAACTTCAAGAAAATGAATAATTCGTCTTCTTTACTCCTGTTCTTGGCTGACTACTGATAGCTTACACCAGTCAAGATGTTTACCAATAGTAGCTTCTTTGAATTTGAATTTTGAATTGAGTTGTATATATGATGTCCAATCCTTGGTTTACCTCCAGTCATTTTGTCATACTAGGGTTACAATTAGTTTTTGCGATCGCCCATAGCGGGGGGGCTGCTGTGCGTCCTTGGGCAGAAAAATACCTTGGACCGAGGCTTTATCGCATTATCTTTGCATTAATTAGCCTGCCTTTGGCTGTGATCTTAATTGTTTACTTTTTTAATCACCGTTACGATGGCTGGCAACTTTGGCAGGTACAAGGTATACCAGGAGTGGGAGCATTAGTTTGGGTACTATCAGCTATATCCTTTTTATTTTTATATCCTGCTACCTTCAATCTACTAGAAATTGCGGCTATTCAAAAGCCCCAAGTTCATCTTTATGAAACAGGGATTATCCGTATTACCCGTCATCCCCAAATGGTAGGACAGGTTATTTGGTGTGTAGCCCATACCCTGTGGTTAGGAACTAGTTTCACTCTTGTTACCTCAATCGGTTTAGTAATACATCACCTATTTGGAGTATGGCATGGCGATCGCCGTTTAAGTCAACGCTATGGAGAAGCTTTTGAGATGGTCAAACAACGGACTTCGATTATCCCCTTTCAAGCGATTATTGATGGCCGTCAATCTTGGAACTGGGAAGAATTTCTCCGCCCTGCTTATTTAGGAGTTGCCATTTTTACTGGTCTATTATGGTGGTCGCACCCCTTGTTATTAGTGGCAACAAGTAGGATAATGTGGTAGTTTACTCTGATCCCCAAGATCAACAAAACATATAAATTTAATAGAACTTTGTGCTGATCACTTGCTACCAAAACAATGTATGATAGACTCAAACATATATCATTAAACTGTTGAAAACTGGGATTGGGGAAAGAATTTATCCGCCAGGCTGAAGTGGGTTTTATGGTAGACAAAAAGTCACCATCTACCTTAGTCGAAACGGTAAATAAATATCAATGTATAGACTGCACCCAGCCGCGCTCTCAGCATTGTAAAATTTTTCACAAGCAATAGCAATCAGGATTGGAAATGGAGAACAGCCAGCGCGACAATCACGGTGGCTTTTTTGTCAGCAGGAAAACATGAAAATCCTCAATTTAAAATTTAAACCCCAAAATGGGATAACTTACCAATTTGCTGCTGCTGACAGCTAATTTTGAGATAAAAACCTTATAATCACGAGAGGCATCATAGTGTTGTCGGTTAATGAACGGACATTTACTCAAGAAGTTTTAGAATCTTCAGTTCCTGTTTTGGTTAATTTTGAAGCGCCCTGGTGTGGACTATGTCGCATCATTCACCCGCTATTATTACAATTCCAGGCTGAATGTGGTGATGAACTTAAATTGGTGGGAGTCAACGCTGACCAAAATTTTAAGTTGTCTAATACCTATAGACTGAAATCACTACCGACTTTACTATTAATTGAAAAAGGTATAGTCAAACAACGTTTAGAAGGTTTTCCCGGTAAAGATGATTTACGTCAAGCCTTAGAAGCAATTAAATTCACCTATACAAGTCACGAGAAAATAGATATAGCAGGAGTCAGGGGGCAGGGAGCAGGGGGAAAGAATTATTCCAATCACAACTGACAACTAACAACTGACAACGACAACTGTACGGGCGAAGCATTTGGAGAACTATTTTTGGCAATGACCGATAATTTATCTTCCAAATGCTTCGCTGTACGGGCGAAGCATTTGGAGAACTATTTTTGGCAATGACCGATAATTTATCTTCCAAATGCTTCGCCCCTACTAACAACTGACCAAATATAAAACCATGCTTAACACCCCACCTAAAGGGTATCAGGTGGGGTATTTTATCCTCAAGGGTGTGTGTCACAATTATTAGCAGTTCTGATTATTCAGTTAACTCAAGTTTGAAGTGGGAAAATTCAAGCTAACTTGAAAGTATTGGGCTATCAGAAGTAGCTTATTTCTTTTCAATCAGCAATCCCCAATTGAATTTTCATTTTTTGGGCATCTTCTCATTTATTTGTACAGAATTCTAAAAGTAGGCGTTAGTGATGGAAGTAATCTATCAGTATGCCTGGCTGATTCCAGTATTACCTCTCTTGGGAGCAATGCTGGTCGGTCTAGGGCTAATCTCGATAAATCAGGTGACAAACCGCCTGCGACAGTTAAATGCTGTAGTTATTATCTCCCTCATGGGAGCTTCTATGGCACTGTCGTTGGCTTTGCTGTGGAGTCAATTTCAAGGCCATGCGTCTTATCTTTGGACTGTGGAATGGGCATCAGCCGGGAATTTTCACCTGACGATGGGCTACACTATTGACCACCTGACATCTCTAATGCTGGTGATTGTCACCACAGTAGCCGTTTTGGTGATGATTTACACAGATGGCTACATGGCGCATGATCCGGGTTATGTGCGGTTTTATGCCTATCTCAGCTTGTTTGGCTCTTCCATGTTAGGTTTGGTGGTCAGTCCCAACCTAGTACAAGTTTACATTTTCTGGGAATTGGTGGGGATGTGTTCCTACCTCCTAGTGGGCTTTTGGTATGACCGCAAAGCCGCAGCAGATGCTTGTCAAAAGGCATTTGTCACAAATCGGGTCGGTGACTTCGGGTTACTATTGGGCATTTTGGGGCTGTTCTGGGCGACAGGCAGCTTTGATTTTATGGTGATGGGCGATCGCCTATCCAACCTAGTAGAAACCGGCTCTATTAGCAATTTCCTCGCCATTGTGTTGGCGATTTTAGTCTTCCTGGGACCTGTGGCTAAATCTGCCCAATTCCCCCTCCATGTCTGGCTACCAGATGCAATGGAAGGTCCTACCCCCATTTCTGCCCTAATTCATGCGGCAACAATGGTAGCGGCGGGTGTATTCCTAATTGCCCGGATGTACCCAGTATTTGAAAATGTCCCAGCCGCAATGAACGTAATTGCTTATACTGGGGCATTTACAGCGTTTTTGGGGGCAACTATCGCCATTACCCAAAACGACATCAAGAAGGGTTTGGCTTATTCCACCATTTCCCAACTTGGTTACATGATCATGGCTATGGGTGTGGGTGCTTACAGTGCCGGCTTATTCCACCTCATGACCCACGCTTATTTTAAAGCGATGCTATTCTTGGGTTCTGGTTCGGTAATTCATGGCATGGAAGCAGTTGTTGGTCATGACCCTGTATTAGCGCAGGATATGCGTTTAATGGGCGGACTGCGGAAATATATGCCCGTGACAAGTTTCACCTTTTTGATTGGTTGCTTGGCCATTGCGGGGATTCCTCCCTTTGCTGGTTTCTGGTCAAAAGATGAAATTTTAGGCGCGGCTTTTGCTGCTAACCCCTTCCTGTGGTTTATTGGTTGGGTGACAGCGGGGATTACAGCTTTTTATATGTTTAGAATGTATTTCTCAACATTTGAAGGTAAATTCCGGGGTAATGACGAGAAAATCAAGGTAAAACTCAAAAATGCGGCTGCTGCTTTGGCTGAAAAGTCAGGGACATTAGAACTAGTGCCTAATTTTGGTCCTGGGGCGATGAAAAAGGGTGAATTGGCCAGTCACTCCCATGACTCCCACAGCCATGAGCCTCATGAGTCTCCTTGGACGATGAGTTTACCGTTGGTGGTTTTGGCTATTCCTTCGATGTTGATTGGTTTGGTGGGGACTCCCTACGCCAATTATTTTGAGCAGTTTATCTTTCCTCCTACCGAAACTTTGGCGGAAGTGATGGAAAAGGCTGCGGAATTTGACCCCCATGAGTTTTACATTATGGCTGGTAGTTCTGTGGCTGTTTCTGTGATTGGGATTACTTTGGCTGTGTTGATGTATTTAGCCCGCAAAATTGATCCTAGTGCGATCGCTAAAAACATTCAACCGCTATACGATCTATCTTTGAACAAGTGGTACTTTGATGACATTTATCATCGTGTCTTTGTCCTCGGTTTACGTCGTGTTGCTAGACAAGTTATGGAAGTTGATTTCCGCGTTGTTGACGGCGCTGTTAATCTCACGGGTTTCTTTACTCTTGTCAGTGGTGAAGGTTTGAAATACTTGGAAAGCGGTCGGGTTCAATTCTATGCCTTGATCGTTTTTGGGGCTGTTTTGGGCTTGGTGATTGTTTTTGGTGTTACCTGATTTTAATGGGGGCGGTTTGTCCGCCCCTGGATTGTTTTTTTTAACGAACCGCAGAGGCGCAGAGGGCGCAGAGTTAATGAACCACGAAGAAGCAAAGGACACGAAGGAAGAAGGGAAGAAAGAGAAGATAGGTGATTTTATATACATATAGGTTTATTTTCATCTGCTTTATAAACACTCCGTCAATCTATTCATTAAATTTAGAGAACTTAATATAATCATCACAAGTGGGAAAATCAGGATATAATTTGTGATGCACGTAAGTTATAAAGTATAATTGTACTATATACATAAGAAACTTCTATTTTTGCGGAGAGAGGCAATATGAAGGGAGAGCTTCTCAAAAGGTTTTTCAGAGCGATCGCTAGTTCAGACCAAGAAGCGATTGACAAACTTACATATCTAGTTATAGAAGAAGAACGCAGCAAAGGACATACTCTTCTTGCTGACCAGTTAGAGAATATTACTAAAAAGAAATCTAAGGAGCAATCTCCCGACTTTATCAAACCTGTTTCCTCTCTTGCTAATACCACACGAAAAACACCAGAAAACTTACAGGGTTTAAGTGAATTACCAACCAGTAAGCGTTTTAATATTCCCCTGGTAACGACTATACCAAGGGATAAACTACGTCATTACATGGTGTTGCCTGAAAAAATTGAGAAGCGGTTTCAAAGAATTGAACGCGAGTATGCAGCAAGAGATAGACTAGCTCATCATGGACTGCGTTATCGGCAAAAAATTCTCCTTTATGGACCGCCTGGTTGTGGAAAGACATTGGGAGCAGAACGTTTAGCTTGGAATACAGGTTTACCGCTTTTAAAAGTACGTTTTGATGCAATGGTTTCGTCTTTTTTAGGTGAGACTGCCAGTAATTTAAGACTTGTATTTGAGGATGCTGCAAAAAATCCATGTTTATTATTTTTGGATGAATGTGACTCAATTGCTAAGACAAGAGAAGATTCTCAAGAAGTGGGAGAAATTAAGCGAGTTGTAAATACATTTTTGCAAATTTTGGATGAATATCAACCATCTTCTGGACTTATGGTAGCTGCTACGAATTTGAATAAATCTTTGGATACTGCCCTGTGGAGAAGATTTGATGATCTGATTGCAGTACCCAAACCGGGAGAAAAAGAACTAGAATTTATACTGAGGGAAACACTATCTGCAATTGAAGTGGGATCTATCAACTGGCCAAGAATCATTGAGCAGATGAGAGATTTTTCTGCCGCTCAAGCTGTAAGGGTTGCTCAGGATGCGGCTAAACGAGCGATTTTGGAGCGAGAGGGGTTAGTAATTCAGGAACACCTAGAAGAAGCGATCGCTGAAATCAAAGTTTCCTAGTTTTTTGAGAGTTAAATTTTTGGTGTTTGGAGAAAAAAATGGTTGAAAGTTATCAGGGTTTTCCGCATATTCAGCTTAAATTAACAACGGAAGGACGTGCTGTACTGCGAGGTGGCGGTACAAAGAGTCCTCAAACAATTACTAATCTTCATAATCGACAGGGACATGGAAGTAAATTAAAGGGTTCGCTAGAATCCTTGATTTTTGATTGGCAACAGGATACTCAAGAAAAACCAGAAAAAGAACAGCCCCAATTTAAATCTCGACGTATTATCTTACAAATTGATCCTGGTTCTTTTGATCCAGATGGTTTGAAAGCTTATGGCATTGAATTGATTGCTGATACAGAAGATGGATATATTATCGGTGCATCAATAGATTTAGAACTTAGTGAACTTCAAAAGAAGATAGAGAAATTTATTAATGAACAGCGTGGTGGAAATACAGTTGCTCAAATTTGGGAAATAATAGATGGCAAGAAAAAGCCAGAATTAATTCTTTCTCCAACTTTATTTGTTGAATTATATGAAAGTTGGCTTCCAGTAAAAGAAGAACAAATTTATACTGTTGATGTAGGTGTCGCTTGTGTAGGAACTGAAACGAAGCTACCTAGTTATCCAAAACGACAACCTTATGATACTGATGAGAGTTTTACAAAAAAAGTTAATAATTGGATTCCCAAACGTGAATTAACAGAACAAGAATGGGAAAATTTATCTTGGGAAAGACAAGATGAATTTGAAGAGATTATTGAATTTTATAAAGGCAATATTATTAAAGGTTTTCAAGATGATGGAGGTGAACTTGGTACAGTTCGCTTACCTGATAGTTTTTCATGTGGAATTCAAATTTCAGGTAAAGGACTAAAAGATTTAATAGAGAATTATCCCTACATTTTTGAAATTAGTTCACCAGATCAGTTTTCCGAAATGCTCAATCAGGAACAATCACCTGATTCTAGCACTCCAAATTTTCAACTAGAAGCAGCAGATTCTAATGCTCCAAAAGTATGCATTATAGATAGTGGTATTCAAGAAATGCATTCTTTGTTAAAGGCAGCAATTGATTCACAAAATTCAACTTCTTGGGTTCCCGGTGAAACTGGTCAAACTCCTGATTATGTCAAAAATGGTGGACATGGAACGAGGGTAGCTGGTGCATTGCTTTATCCCAGAAAAATACCTCACAGTGGGAAAGAGAAAGCTATTTGCTGGATACAGAATGCTAGAGTGCTTGATGCTGATTGCTACCTGCCCATTCAATTATTTCCACCTCATTTATTAGAAAATATAGTGGAGTTTTATCATAATTTAAAAACGAGAATTTTTAATCACTCTATAACTGGACAAACTCCATGTCTTACTAGATACATGAGTGCATGGGCATCAACTATTGATAATTTAACATGGCATAAAGATATCCTTGTAATTGTAGCGGCAGGTAATTTACCTAGTGTTCCTTACCCTAATAAACCTATTACAAGATTGTCTATCAGAGAACATATTTCAGCAAATCGAGTATATCCAGATTATTTGATAGAAGATTCATGCAGAATAGCTAACCCTGCACAAAGTTTTCAAGCGTTAACAGTTGGCTCAATCGCTTTAAATTCTTATCATACACCTCCCTATTCTTCAATTGCACAAAAAGATCAACCATCCGCTTTTTCCTGTTCTGGATTTGGAATTTGGAATACTATTAAACCAGAAGTAGTTGAATATGGTGGTGATTTAGTTACAGATGAAGGCACACCAGCTAATATTATTCTCCATAAAGATGTAGCTCCCGAATTAGTACGTTCAACCTTGTATGGCGGTCCAGCAGTTGGATTTGATAAAGTTGGTACTTCCTTTGCAGCACCAAAAGTAAGTCATATTGCTGCCCGTCTAGCTGCTGAATTACCTAATGAAAGTTGCCTTCTTTATCGTGCATTAATAGTACAATCAGCAAGATGGCCAGAATGGACAATGGCTGATGAAGTGAATAAACTCCATGTTGTTCGTCAAATTGGTTATGGTCTTCCTAATGTTGAGCGTGCTGTAGGTAATACTCCCAATCGTATTACTTTAATGACAACAGGAGAACGACGAATTGTGGCTAAACAAGCTCATGTTTACCAAGTAAAGCTGCCAGAAAAATTACGTTCTCCAGGAGAGAATTTTAAGATTCTTTTAGAAGTTACTTTGTCGTACAAAGCACAACCACGCCGAACCCGCAGAAATCGCCGAAAATATCTTTCAACTTGGCTTGATTGGGACTGTAGTAAAAAAGCAGAAAATACAGAGAAGTTTCTAGAAAGAATTTTGAAAAAGTATGATGCTCCAGAAGATGCTGAAAAGGGAGATGACTGCTTCCAATGGACTTTGGGTAAAAGATCAAAAAACTACGGAAAAATAGATGGTGTTTCCAGAAGTGCCGGAACTCTCCAAAAAGATTGGACAGTTGTAAATTCATTTGAACTCACCGAAGCATTTTCTATTGCAGTTGTTGGACATGAAGGATGGAATAATAATCCTTTTGCTGAAGTTCCATATTCTCTAGTTGTTAGTTTTGAAGCCATACAAGCTGATATTCCCATTTATACATCTATTGTGGAGGCTCAAATTGAAATAGAAGTTCAAACAGAAACAGAAATTCAATCTTTGTGAATAACTGATTGTTATAAAACATCCTGTAAATCCTCTAATCCTGAGTATCCTGATATGGCTTGCGCCACGCTACGCTATCAGACAATTAAGCATTTTCAGGATGTAGAAAAAAACTAATCTTTAAAATCTGAAATATTCCCAGATAAATATTCATAAAAAATCCTGTAAATCCTCTAATCCTGAACATCCTGATATGGCTTGCGCCACGCTACGCTATCAGACAATTAAGCATTTTCAGCATGAAGAAAAAACTCATCTTGAAAATTTTATTTACTTAAATTTGGAGGAAAAGCAACATCTTCATAAACATCAGCGAGAGGACAAGAAAAATTCACACTGGTTAATTCTAATTGTTGATTTCCTCTATAGCTATAAAGAACCCATCTTTCTTCGGAATTGCGCCGGAAACAATCAATTCGTTGCCGATTTTGACTAACTAAAACATATTCTTGTAAAGTGTCTAATTCTTGATAATCACTAAATTTATCACCTCTATCTAAGGCTTCTGTAGAAGGTGATAAAACTTCAATAATTAAACTCGGATATCGTTTAAAATATTCAAACTGTGTATCTCTTGAATCGAAAGTTACCATAATATCAGGATAATAGAAAATATCTAGAGATTCAATTCTTGCTTTCATGTCAGCGACGTAAAGCCGACATCCTGTACCACGAATATGATTTCTTAAAAGGGCAACTAAGTTAGCAGTAATTGTTACATGGGCATCACTAGCACCAGCCATTGCGTAAATTTGCCCTTGGATATATTCATGTTTAATAGGGCTAGATTTTTCAGCTTGTAAGTATTCTTCTATGGAAATATAGGGTTGAAATTGGCTAAGAGTCATATATTTTTACGGTTACTATGAGATAATTGTAATTTTTCTAGTATAGCAATTATTAATATTTTTTATTTCTTGCAAAGGCAAAGGGGCAAACTAAAAATCAAACCCGAAACAAAGGTATTTTTGTCATTTACCTATTGACAAATGATAGATTTCCAGGATTTAAGGATGTACAGGATGAAGAAAAAAACTAACCTTAAAAATCTGGAATATTCCCAGATTCATAAAAAATCCTGATGTCTATTTATGCCAAGTGTACAGACTGAAACATCTGAAACACCTACCTCATTGTCAGTTTATTTGTAATTACACTTTCTCTTTTGCTGGTGGCACAATACCCAACTTATTTAAACCTGAATCAATATCTCTCAATAACTTAAAATCATCCTCCGGCAAAGAATAGCTATTGCTACTAACTAAACCCTCAACAGGCTGTTTTTCTAAAAACGCAAATGCTTGACGAAATTGTTGCGGTTCGACTTTAATTGGGGCATTAAAATGACAGGGAATAATCCATTGAAAATCCCAACTGGCAACCTTATTAGCCCAATTTATTGTTTCTGTGGGTGCGCGATTTAAAATCAAACTTTGTAAAATTGGGGCAACAAATATCCGCCCATTTCCTTGTAAAATATCAAATGAATCTTGCCAATTTTCCCGCCATTGGAAGGGGAAAAACCCGAAATAGGCTTTTCTCGAACGTTCTGGAGCTTTTTCGGCATCACGCCATACTTCACCCCATGTAGGTACTTCTAACACACTGGGACTGAAATACAAGGCAAATAATGTGATTCGCTGCCACCCTTTACGGCGGTTTGCTGAGGTATCTGCAACGATGTCAAAGGCTTTATCCTTCGCGTGGTAGAGTAAGGGATAGGGGTCAAGTTGGACAATTGCAGGTGGCTCTGCTGGTACTGAAACTATGGTATCTGTAACTAAGAGAATGTGCGATCGCTTGTGGAAAAAAACCACCTCTGCAAACTTACCCAAACCCAAATCAATGGGTCCGATGGTTGCATAATCAAAATCTTCAGCAAAAGGGGCTTCCTGGCTATTTTCAGGCAGTATATGAGTACGTTTACCGGGTAAACCCAACCAACTCAAAGGCAGATTGATCGGAAAACTCCATTGTCCGGGAGCAACAAATACCTGTGCAGCGGGAAAGCGTCGCGCAAATGGACCAACGAATACTTTATGTTCTATTCCCGATATCGTGGGCAAAATAATATACTTAACATCACCGTGTTCTGCCACCAACTCATTCAGCAACCGAACACATTCTCCTGTGGGTGCGACAGGTGCATAAACCAGCAAACCGCCTTTTTCCAGCTTAACTACAGTCATGCGAATTGGCACAACCACATAGAAAATTCCCTGTAATTGGTCAAAGGTCCAGATGGTATCTTTGACAACTTCTTTACGGATAGTATGCCGTTGACCATAAGGGTAAATTGGCACAACAGGCCAAAACCGCCATGAAAAATCCTGGGGATGAATTTGTTCTATGTCTCCACTTTCCACCACTTGGCCAACCTCCCCTAATACCTGCTGCTGAAATTTTTGTTTGCTTTTCCAAATTAGGAGTTTAGCAAATTATGGTGATAATCAACATAAAATTATTGATTTTTTAGAAAGATTGGGTTTTTCAACATGAGTAATTTTCATATTAATTTCATATTCCAGCTTGAGTTAATACCTCACTTAAATCAGCAACTAAATCTAAATTTTCTGCCCATTCTGTTAAATAACCATAATCCAAAATTTCTGCTTGTAACTTAATTATCCCCAAAACATCGCGCCATTGTTTTTCTGATTTACTTCCCTTTCCCCAGCGAAGTTTTTGTAAAATAATATCTTCTGCTGAAGCTATCCAAAAAGCAGGTATTCCATCTAAATCAACTAATATTCTTCGCTGCATTTGGGATATTGCAAAAGGTGAATTGTCAGTAATATAAATATCAGCATTAGCAATAGTTTCTGTATGGGTAATATTCAACATATTCCCCAAACCTCGTTGCAAATCTTCTACCGCACCTGCTGGACAATAATATCCAGATGCTTCTAAAGTTTTTACCAGCAGATCTATTTCATGTGGTTTAACTTCTATCACCAAATCTAAATCACGAGTAGAACGTGGTTCTCCATGAATAGAACTAGCAACACCTCTACTAACAAAGTAATCAATATTAATTGATTCAAAAATTTGATGTAGTTCTCCTGCTAAAGAAATTGAATCTTGAATCCACATATTTTCCTTAATACCTTTTGGTTGAAAATCAGGAGTAGATTTTTCTCCTAATACAGCACGGGTAAATAAATTACGAATTTCCTGTATAGTTGAATTGGGATTTCGAGATTTAATTCCTATAAGACATAATTTTTTTACTCCTCGTTCATGGCTAATAAATCTTTCTATGCGTTGTTTTAATGATAGTTGTCGCCATTTTTGAAAGAAATAAATATCAGCTTCTATATCAGTGTCTTGGCTTTGGGGTTGATAATTATGTTTGGGAATTGTTGGGAAAAACAAGTTTGATTTTTCTAGCATTGCTAATTTTATAGTATTCTTGAATATTGAGTATTTAACCTGTAACTTACATTATACTCAAAATATCACGTTTTTCTGATGTAGTGCTTATGTGCGTGTGATTGATGCTTGAAAAGTTAAATTATTAAATTTTATTGAGAGAATGTTTTAAAAAATACAAAACCTGTTACACTGAAATACATAATTAGAGATTAAATTTAAATTGCATAAAGTCACATGAAATTACGAGCAATATCAGACCTCAAAAATAAAATTATTCTTGGGGATAATTTATCTGTACTCAAACAAATAGAAAATGATACTTTTGATTTAATCATTACTTCACCACCATATTTTCAGCAACGTAATTATGGAAATGGTGATTTAGGTATTGGTAATGAAACAACTGAATCAGAATATTTAAAAAATATCCTCACAGTTTTTGGGGAATGTGTGCGCGTTTTAAAAAAAACTGGAGTAATAGTTTTTAATTTAGGAGATAAATATATCAACGGAAGTTTATCTCTAATTCCTTATAAATTTGCAATTCAAGCCACCCAAAATCAAAATATTTTTCTTATTAATCAAATTACATGGTCAAAACTCAATCCTACACCACGTCAAGATAAAAGAAAATTAATACAAGCTACAGAACCTTTTTTCATATTTGCTAAATCAAAAGATTATTATTTTAATTTGGATAATTATTTACAACACTTGGATAGTTTTAACAAAAGCGTTAAAAGTAAACCCTCTGATAAATTAGGTAAAAAATATGTGGAATTAATCAAAAATTCTGATTTAAGTGAAGAACAAAAAAATAATGCTATTAAAGCATTAAATCAAGCTATTTTAGCAGTACACAATGGAGAAATTGAAGGATTTAGAATGAAAATTCATGGTGTACATAAATTAGCTTATGGTGGACAAGATGGAGGAAGAAATAACCAAATCAAGAATAATGGCTTTACTATTATTAGAATTTTAGGAAACACGATGAAAAAAGACATTATTGAAAGTCCGGTGGAAATTACTAAAAATAATCATCATCCAGCAGTTTATCCGATGTATATTATTCAAGAACTGATTAAATTATTAACTCAACAAGGTGATTTTGTCCTTGATCCTTTTTGTGGTAGTGGTACAACTTGTATCGCAGCTAGAAATTTAAATAGAAATTATTTAGGAATTGAAATCAATCCTGATTATGTAAACTTAGCTAATAACCGTATGGAAGAATCTGATTCTCAACAACAGGAATTATTTATATGAAATATGATTATAATCAAGAAATAGAAAGACTAGAAAAATCCTATCAGCAATCACTTGAATTAGTTAAAAATCAATCATTCACAGAATTTGATCAAGAAATAAAAAACTTTGTAGATATTTTTATTCAAAAAATAGAAACCGATAAATCTTTAATTCAAGTAATTATTACCACCCTACTCAAGAAAATAATTAAACCTGAACAAGATATCAGGTTACACATGGCTAAGTTTATCAATGGATATTCCGCAAGAGTTCTTGATACTAAGGTAACTACACCCTTTTTTAAAAGTAAATTTCCTAAATATGCTAATAAAGAAACTGCATTTTTAACTAAAGCAACACGCGCAGAAATTATCTGGAATTTTGAGGAGGGATTTAAATTACCATTAAGGAGTAAAAGCTTAGTTACACCTTTTTTACAACTAATTGATAAAATTGAAAATCAAACAATTGATATTGAAAATTGTTTAGTTTATATCTTAGCACAATTATATCTTATTTCCCAATCTCAAGAAATAGTTTTTACAGAAACTTTAGAAATTGTTAATTCTGTAAATATTATCAATATTAATACAGTGCTGAAAATGGTAGAAAGACATTTTGAAGAACCTTTAAGTTCTAGATTACCAGTAATTGTAATTTTTGCTATCTATAAACAAATATTTAAAACTGTCCGCAGATTTGAAAATAAAGTATTACTACCTTTAAATGTTCATACTTCTGCTGATAAACATGGTTATGGTGATATAGAAATAAGGGATAACCATAACAATCCCTTTGAAATATTAGAGATAAAACACAATATTCCTATTGATAGAAATATGATATTAGATATAGTAAAAAAATCTGCAAATACAACAATAAAAAGGTATTATATTCTAACTACATACAAAGACTGTTTTCTTAATAAAGATGAAGAAAAATATATTAATGAATTGATTTTGAAAATTAAAAGAGAACGTGGGTTAGAAATTATTGCTAATGGTATTGTGAACACCTTAAAATATTACCTGCGTTTTATAGAAGATTATCATGAATTTATCAAAACATATACAGAAGAATTAGTAAAAGATGCTAAAAATTCAACAGAAGTTAAAGATTCTCATATTCAAGCTTGGCAAATAATTTTACAAAAATATATATAGTAGTGTGACCCACAATCAGTATTACTAATAAATAGTGGGCTATGACGTATCAATATTATTTCATTTTTTAGATATTTGCTTTTATCTCACTTTGTCTGAAAAATATTCTGCACCATTTTCTTCTCTACCCTATCAGCAACATGATCCAACTCTATCACCTCACCATCACTCAAAAACCAACCCAAAGCCCCAATATTCTCCTTTGCTTGTTCCCCACTTTTAGCCCCAGGAATGGGAATTGTGCCTTTACTAATACACCAATTAATAGCCACTTGAGACATAGTTTTATTTCTCGTATTTGCTATTTCCTGTAAACAACCTAAAAGCGGCTTCATTCCTGGTAATAACTGTTTACATAAAAACCCGCGAATACCTTTGGGAAAACTGCCATTTTCCGAAAACTTTCCTGTTAATAAACCCAACCCTAAAGGACTATAAGCAATTAATGCAATTCCCAAATTATCACAAACATCCTTTAAACCTAATTCCGTCACCGGATAAGTAGATAAAAGTGAATATTGCACCTGCAAAGTTTTAATCGGTATACCTCTTTCCTGAAATCTTTTATGTACCCATAAAAGTCGTTTTGTACCATAATTAGATAAGCCCACACCCTTCACCAAACCTTGCTCATACAAATCACCCAAACCATCTAATAAACCAACCTCTTGCCAAGGTGCATAATTAGCAGTAGACCAGTGCATTTGCACCAAATCAACATTGCGTCCTAATCTTTTTGCCGAGGCATGACAAGCTGATATAATTGAATTTCTAGTCCATCTCCAAGGGTATGCAGCTAACTTAGTAGCAATGCAAATATGCTCTTGATTTAAACCTTGATATGCTTGGGCAAATTTTCCTAAAAGTAACTCACTGCGTCCCTTTAACTTGCCAGTACCGTAGGAATCACCCGTATCAAATAATGTAATACCATTGCCAATACAGAGATTAAAAACCTCTTGTAATTGGTTATCCATACTTTCATCGTACCCCCAGAGTAGTTGATTCCCCCAAGCCCAAGTACCGCAACCCATGAGAGGGAGATTTAATAAATTGTTAGTTAGCATATTTAGGCAGTTGTTTAAAGTTGTCCCAAAACTCATTATCAAGGAATAAATAGGTCAATACTATACCACTCATGTAATATATTCTTACAGCAGTTTTCATGTATTAGACCACAATCCGAGTTAATCTCTTTCTTTGCGTCTTTGCTCCTTTGCGTCTTTGCGCGAAAATACCTTTAATTTTTTACAGACTTTTCAAAGATAAAAAATAAATGCCCATTATTATTTGTCCGGGAATCCATGAACCAGAATTAACTAAAAGCTTTATCCAAGGGTGCTTGAATCAAAGTCATCAAAACTCCGTAGATATACTTATTTTCCCGGAACAGGGTTATTTAACTTTATCAACATTTCATATTTTACATTTTTTGCACAATCGCCTTGGTAATAAGCTAGAATCGCCTGTTATATTCTTATGCTTTAGTGCTGGTGTAATTGGCGGTATAGGTGCAGCCACAGCGTGGCAACTTTTGGGCGGTCATGTGCAAGCCTTCATTGCTATTGATGGTTGGGGAGTCCCTCTAGCGGGCAATTTCCCGATTCATCGTTTAAGTCATGATTATTACACCCATTGGACTTCAGCTTATCTCGGTATGGGAGAAAACAACTTTTATGCCGAGCCAGCAGTTGACCATTTATCAATGTGGCACTCCCCCCAATCTGTCCCAGGCCAATGGGTAAATCCATCATTGGGGTTCTCTCCCACCAAAAACTACCTCAGTGCATCTGAATTTCTCAATTTCCTCTTAGAACGCTATAACAAGAAATATTGACTATTTATTCCCCATTCCCAAGTATCTGATGTTTCCCACTGAACCTACTGCTGTTAATAACGGTTTTACCGGACTGCTGAAAAACCGGGGTTTTATGCTCCTGTGGATTGGTCAACTAATTTCCCAATTAGCTGATAAGGTATTCTTTGTCTTAATGATTGCCTTACTGCAACTCTATTTACCCCCGAATCAGATAGGCGGTGATGCACGCTTCTATTTGTATATGGCATTTACCGTACCCGCAATATTGTTTGGTTCTGCCGGTGGTGTGATCGTTGACCGTGTGCCAAAAAAACTGATTATGGTGGGTTCAGATCTGGTACGGGGGATATTCATGCTGCTAATTCCCTTCCTGCCACGAGAATTTGGGATACTTTTATTCTTCACCTTTTCTATCTCCACCGTTACCCAGTTTTTTGCCCCAGCAGAACAAGCGTCAATTCCCCTGTTGGTAAGAAAAGAAGGTTTAATGGCTGCCAATGCCTTATTTAGCAGCACAATGATGGCTGCATTAATTATTGGTAATGCGGTGGCTACTCCGATGTTGAATTGGTTTGAAACCTTTAATAAGGGCTTTGGTAAAGAATTGGTCGTTGGCTGCTTATATCTAATTTCTGCCGTGATTATGATGCCGATTCAGTTTCAAGAACCCAAACGGATTCACGAAGAAACAGCCGCAATTAATCCCTGGGCTGAATTTTTGTTAGGACTACGCTATCTCAAACAAAATCGGCTGGTATGGAATGCCATGCTACAAATAGTTACATTATACTGCGTATTTGCCGCCCTGATAGAATTAGCCATTGGTATGGCGGCTAGGTTACATTTAGCACCAGAAGAATTTAGCTCTTTCGTAGCTGCGGCTGGGGTGGGTATGGTAATAGGTGCGGCTATTTTGGGGAATTTTGGACATAGACTATACAATAAACCCTTGCCTTTAATCGGATTTTTGATGATGGCGGTTTCATTAGGTTTATTCATTTTCATTGATAACCAACCCCTAGCATTAGGACTTTGTATTTTCTTAGGCGTGGGTGCAGCTTTTGTCAACGTGCCAATGCAAACTTTGATTCAACAACAAACACCACCAGAAATGCACGGTAAGGTATTTGGCTTTCAAAATCATGCCATTAATATCGCTCTTACAGCACCCTTGTTAATTACCACAAAGCTAGTTAATGCCTTTGGATTATCAGCGGTATTGTTGGGAATGAGTATAGTTGTCGGGGCTGTTGGTGTCTGGACTTGGCAAAATACTCGGCGGGTATTGCAAGATGTGGTCTAAAAATTGTACAATCATAATCCATTCTTAACGCTAATAAATCCGGCTTTCTCTGCAATTGTGAGAATTTTTACATTAAAATGAAATTTTAAATACAGAATCTAAGCGTTAATTTTAGCTATACTTTGAGGTTAACTGTGGTTTCGTCTTCTCAAATCAGTCTCCCAAAATCTGAAAATAATCAGCAGTCTCCCGTATCTAATTCGTCAGTTCCCTCACCAAAACGGGCATCTGGCGGTTTCGCGTTGATAGATAGTCTCATCCGTCATGGTGTTGAGCATATTTTTGGTTATCCCGGTGGCGCGATTCTACCGATTTATGATGACCTCTATAAAATAGAAGCTGGGGGTACGGTCAAACATATCTTAGTTAGACATGAACAAGGTGCTTCCCACGCCGCCGACGGTTACGCCCGTGCTACTGGTAAAGTAGGAGTATGCTTTGGTACTTCCGGTCCTGGGGCAACCAACTTAGTTACGGGTATTGCTACGGCTTACATGGATTCTATCCCCATGATTGTGGTTACGGGACAAGTACCAAGAGCTTCCATTGGTACAGATGCTTTTCAGGAAACAGATATTTATGGAATTACCTTACCCATTGTTAAGCATTCTTATGTAGTCCGTGATGCCAAAGATATGGCGCGGATTGTGGCTGAAGCTTTTCACATTGCCAGCACTGGTAGACCTGGACCTGTTTTAATTGATGTTCCCAAAGATGTAGCGTTAGAAGAATTTGATTATGTGCCTGTGGCACCGGGTTCAATTAAGTTACCTGGCTACCGTCCCACAGTCAAGGGAAATCCGCGCCAAATTAATGCGGCAATTCAATTAATTAGAGAAAGTCGTCGCCCATTGTTGTATGTTGGGGGAGGAGCGATCGCCGCTAATGCCCACGAAGAAGTCAAACAACTGGCAGAATTATTTAATCTCCCCGTCACTACTACCTTAATGGGTATCGGTGCATTTGATGAACATCATCCCCTGTCCTTGGGAATGTTGGGAATGCACGGCACAGCCTACGCTAACTTTGCCGTTACAGATTGCGATTTATTAATTTGTGTTGGTGCAAGATTTGATGACCGAGTGACAGGTAAATTAGATGAATTTGCCTCTTTAGCCAAAGTCATTCACATTGATATTGACCCCGCAGAAGTCGGTAAAAACCGCGTTCCCCAAGTTCCCATTGTGGGGGATGTCAAAAACGTCTTAAAAGACTTATTACGGCGATGTCAAGACGCAAATACCAAAGCCACACCTAACCAAAATCAAGAATGGTTAAACTTAATTAACAGTTGGAAACAAGATTATCCTTTAATTGTCCCCCATCATGCCGACAGCATTTCTCCTCAAGAGGTAATTGTTGAAGTTGGTAGTCAAGCCCCCCACGCATTTTATACTACAGATGTTGGTCAACATCAAATGTGGGCAGCCCAATTCCTCAAAAATGGTCCAAGACGCTGGATTTCTAGCGCGGGTTTAGGAACAATGGGTTTTGGTGTTCCTGCGGCTATGGGTGCAAAGGTGGCATTCCCGGACGAAGAAGTAATCTGTATCAGCGGTGATGCCAGTTTCCAAATGTGTTTGCAGGAGTTGGGAACGTTAGCACAATATGGCATTAATGTCAAGACTTTGATCTTAAATAACGGTTGGCAGGGCATGGTGCGGCAGTGGCAGGAAGCCTTCTATGGACAGCGTTATTCATCTTCTAACATGGAAGTCGGAATGCCTGATATTGAGCTTTTAGCACAGGCTTATGGCATCAAGGGGATGGTAATTACTAAGCGGGAAGAATTGGCAGATAAAATCGCCGAAATGCTGGCACACAATGGCCCTGTAATTGTGAATGTCCACATTACCAGAGATGAAAATTGCTATCCCATGGTAGCACCTGGTAAGAATAACTCGCAAATGGTTGGTTTGCCTAAGCCAACACCAAGAACCGCAGTTGAATCAATTTCTTGCAGCAATTGTGGGACTCAAAACCAACCTAACCATAATTTCTGTTCTGATTGTGGAACAAAGTTGTAGTTAGATTTTGTAGGGGTTTAGCATTATAGAGACATCCGGTAAGCGTGAAACTCAGTCCTTCGACAAGCTCAGGAACCATGTCTTTAGACCTGAGATATAAGCGACTCGTGCGGTTTTAACCGCATAGAGTTTTTCTTTTTGTAAAGATTGGTTAAAGTACGTAAAGAGTTATCGCCTTTGTACTTAATGGTGTTACACTGTTCACAACAGGAACGGTAATCAACCTGTCTAAAAACCTAGCTGCCTAATGGCAATCTGTACCTTGACAATTGAAGATATGGGGTTCTATTCCATAGTTCTAGTTCCTGCCCAGGAATAGGTAAAATCTTCATGGGAGCTAGACGACACAGGATTGAAATTCAATCAAAATTTGCAGCAATGCAACTACCTCCGGACAGGAGGAAAGTTAACGCTTGGGGAGAGAACCACCTCTGACTTAGATACCGCAAGGGGTCTAAGCTAAGTTGACTCGTTGAACCAAGAATCTCAGCGGCTTGGCTTCCTGAGAGTGTCAAGCTTTACCCTTATCAGAATTGTAATTCAGGATTTTAAGCAAAATCAATTAAGTAGGTGAACGGAAAAAACCGTAGACGCGGAGCGGCTTCTCGAAGAGTAATATGTAACGAAAAGTAAAGTCCAAAAATAGAGAACCTTTTAAGGTTTTGATACTCCTGACTCTGGCTGAATTAAAATAGGTATTCCTCCCTTTTCAGAACCGATAACGACAATTTTGGAATTATTAGATTCAGCAATTTTTTCTGTAGCTTCAATCGAGCGTAATTGCAAAACTTGGTTAGTGAGTCCACCAGCAATAATTTTTTGAGAATCAGCTATACCTTTAGCTTCAATTCTTTTCCGTTCTGCTTCTTGACGCTCTTTTTCTAATACAAATTTCATTTGCTCATTTTCTTGTTCTGCTTTGAGCTTTTGTTGAATCGCTGTTTGCAAAGTCTCAGGCATTTTCACATTTCGCAAAAGTGCTTGTTCAACTATAAAACCCAAACTGGGGATTTCTTTTGTGAGTTCTTCATCAATTTTTTGAGCTACTTCTTGGCGTTTTGTTGAATAAATTGCACTAGCGGAATAATTCGCTGTAATAGCGCGAACAGTAGAACGAAATCTAGAAATTATCAATTGTTTTTCATCAGTTCCAATTGTTTTATATACTATTGCTGCTTTTTGAGGATCAAGTTTATATTGAAGACTAACATCAAGATTTAAACTCAAACCTTCTTGAGATGTTGTATCTATATTTTCCTTGATATCCTTGAGACGAGTAGAAAAATTTATAACTTTGGCAAAGGGGTTAACTACATAAACTCCTGAATCAAGAGTATTATCGGAAATTTTACCAAATGAGTTGACAATACCGACATTTCCCGGTGGAACAATTACCAACAGTCTAGAAATTGAAGCCAGTAAGGTCATACTACCAATTAATATGGTAATTCCCCGGACTGCCAATTTAGTCCTTTCGCTGGTTATTCTACCAGTTTGGAGATATTTGACACTCTCAGGGAAGACAGCCACTGAGATTCTACTGACAGAATTAGATTAAAGGTTTAGCCTAATCTAATCTCGCTGCGACCGTCAAACGCCGCCTAGACGCTCAATACAACCACCAATCAAGGTGTCGAAATTGCG